>CAZCGB010000133.1:0-7064 GCA_964498045.1 uncultured Isosphaeraceae bacterium | reverse complement strand
TTCTTCGCCGTGCTGTATCAGGCCCGCGCTAACGATCTCTGGCAGTTCGTGCAGTTCGCTGGTGACGGCCGCGCTCTGCGAAGCGACGTCATCGAGCCGCCCGCGGGTTCGACCGCGGTGGCGGACCTTGCCGACAACTCGCAGGTCTCGGTGCATGTGATGGCCATGCTGCCCTGGCTTGAGGATTATCTTGGCGACGCGAAGGACGTGCGCGACGTGCACCTGCTGCCTTTGCGCTGCGGCTGGGGCGTGAACGCGGTGCTTCTGCATGACTGCGACATTGATGGCCGGGAGCAGCGCGAGCAGCTTGATGCGCTGGGCCGCACATGGGCGGCGGCGATCGCGGCCGGCGCGCAGCATGAAGGCGCCAAGCGCCTGGGCGAGCAGCTGGCTGAGAGCAATCGCGCGCTGATCGACACGCAGGCAGAGCTTTCGCGCCGCGAGGCGCTGGCGTCGCTGGGCGAGATCGCGGCGGGCGCGGCCCACGAGATGAACAATCCTCTGTGCATCATCTCCGGCCGCTCGCAGCTCTTGGCCGCATCGCTGGGCGAGCCGCACACGCGGGCCATGGCGCAGCAGATCTTCGAGCAGAGCCACCGCCTGAGCGACATGATCACCGCATTGCGGCGATTCGCCGAACCCCAGCGGCCGAACTTGCGCCCGGCGGACCTTCGCAGGTTACTGGACGCTTGCATAGAGGAGGTGCGACGCCGGTACGAGCGCACTCCCGAGATCAAAGTCGTTGTGGCGCAGGAACTTCCGCCCGCGCTGCTGGACCTTGAACAAATGCAGCAGGCGATTGTGGAATTGATCCGCAACGCCGTGGAGTCCGAAGGATGCAGGCACATCGAATGCCGCATTGAAATCGAGCCTGCAGGGGGGCCTTCGGATGACCGATTGAAGGTGCGGATCGCGGACGACGGCTCGGGCCTGACGCCTCATGTGCTGGCCCACGCCTTCGACCCGTTCTTCAGCGCCAAGCCGGCCGGCCGTCAGCCGGGGCTTGGACTGGCGCATGCGCGGCGGATCGTCGAAGCGCATGGCGGCCAGATCTCGCTGGAGAACAGCACCCGCGCCCGCGGAGCCGTGGCGAGCATTCGCCTGGATCGCTGGCGCGTGAACGGCGCGGCTTCGCAAGCCGCGTGAAGAAAAGGTGTCAGACACCTTTTCCTGGAGTCTCGCAGGATGCGAGGAAAGGACGAGCGCACGGATGGACAATCTCGAACCGCAATTCGAACAGCACATCGCCGAAGCCCTGGCGGATGAACTCACCAGCGCCACGGCGACCCAGGTCGAGCCCGCCCGCGTGCTGGTGGCCTCCAGCGACGGCCGCGTGCGCACGGAAGTCGACGGCCTGCTGCAGGCCCGCGGGTGCCGCGTGCAGATCGTCGCCGGCCTGGATGACGCTCGCTCGCTCGCTTCGCGCCAGCGCTTCGACCTGACCATCGTCGGCCCGCTCGCGCATGACGCCGAGACCGCTGAACTCATGCGCCTTCTGCAGAAGACCGCGCCGTCGAGCAAGACCATCGTGCTCACCAGCTCGGTGACGGCCGCCTCGGCTGTGCAGGCCATGCGCTGCGGCGCGGTCGATCTCATCGCGCTGCCTCTGGAATCTGATGACTTCCTGACGCGCGTCGAGTCGGCCCTGCTCAAGTCGCGGGCCGAGAGCCAGCGCGAGCAGCGCTTGAGCCGCCTCAAGCGCATCTGCCGCGAGTTGAATCTCGCACGTCACGAAATCTCCAAGCAGGTGGACAACCTCTGCGACGACCTCGCGCACGTGTACGAGGACATCGCTGAGCAGATGAGCGACGTCGCGATGGCGGCGGAGTTCCGCACGCTCTTGCGGCAGGAGCTGGATGTCGAGGACGTGCTGCGCACCACGCTGGAATACATGCTCACCAAGACCGGCCCGACCAACGCCGCGGTGTTCCTGCCCGACGGCAGCACGATGGGCGTGAGCGGCGGCGGAGTGAAATCCAAGCCGACGGCGTTCGGGCTGGGCGCATATGTGAACTGCGACTGCCCGCGCGAGACCGTCTCGGCGATGCTCGATCATCTGGGCGAGGCCGTGTGTCCGCAGATGGCCGACGAAAATGACATCGTGCGTTACGCCGACGCTGCTGAGTTCGCCGAATGGGTCGGCACCGACGCCGAATGCCTCGCCGATTCGCAGGTGATCGCCTTCCGCTGCTCGCACAAGGGCGACTGCCTGGCGGTGATCGTGCTCTTCCGCAAGAAGGAGCACGCGTTCGACGAGAAGCTCGCCGGCACGCTGGACACGATGCGCGGCATCATCGCCGAGCAGTTGCGCAACGTCGTCAAGGTGCATCACCGGGCATCGAATGAATGGCCCAAGGAAGCCGAGGACGGCGACCTGGACTATGGCCTGAGCGAAGGCGATGACAACTACGGCTTCGCGGCGTGAGGTTCGCGGCGTAGGATAGGTGAGCGATGGTGGTCACCGGACCTCGCGTCACCTTGGCCAGTTCTCCTCCATCGACGAACTCAGGAACAGATCGACCTGTTGAACATAGTCGTCCGCCGTGGGGCTCATCGAGCGTGCGACGGGATCCGGCAAGGCTGCCAGAAGGTCGACAACGACCTGTCTGCTGCGCGCACAGCGCATGTTCCGGAGATTTCTCATGACATCGCGGAATCGCTCGAGATCCGTCGCCCCACGTGTGAGCGCAAACTCCTCCCACCAATCGTCTTCCATTCGCTCCATTCGTCGCTGGATGGCCTCGTAGCTGTCACGATAGCTCAGCCAGATGCCTTTGAGGATGTTCCGAAGATCGTCCGTCAGCAACGTCTCCTGAAGCGTCAGTTCAAAGATAGGTGTCGGATCGAACCGATCAGGATAAAGCGCGGGATAAGCGACGGCGTCGTACGCGCCGTTCACGGCGACCCTGGTTTCCGCAGGAAGCAATTCGACCATGCGAGGCAGGAACACCGTGTTGATCGTGACAATTCGGCGTTCCAAGCGCAAGGCGGGCCGCTTCAATTGCGACATCCGCTGCTTGTAGGTCATGCCCTGGTGTGAGTCACGGCCGAGCGGTGCTGGATGACCGAAGAGGAGTTCAGCCGCAGCCTGAAGCGTATCGATTTCGGTGCGACAGAGGTTCTCATCAAGGTCGAGCCAGATGCGCGAGATGGCGTCATCATATTCCGCCATGACCATGTCAAGATCCGATCCGGGCGTCGGCTCGACACCGTGTCGGCGGATCAAACGGTTCAGATCGATCCTCGAACCGTGTATTTCCCGATTCGTGAGCCGGCATCGGTCGCGATCACGTTGCTGCCGGGCGCGAAACAATTGAGCGACCTGTTCTTCCGAAAGAAGGGGCTCAATGGACGTCCAGAACTCCGAGTCGACGGCGCCATACGCTTTCAGCAGCGCCATGCGCTTCTTCTCAAAATCCTCGAAGGCGATGATCGCATCCCACCCATATCCACCGCCATCCTTCGAGTAGAACCGCCTGCCTGCTTCGAAGCCTGCAGTACGAATGTCGAGAATCTTTCGCTCTGACTCTTCATTCCATCTCTGCATGTAGCTGGCATGCAGCTGATTCAGAATCACTTTCTGGGCATCTGAAAGGCTCAAAGAGAACTTCACGCCCTCCATCTCTTCCACGCCAAGTTGATCTGGAAGAAAGACCTCAACCGAAACATCGGACTGCGCCGATGCCAGGTTTGAGGTCTGGAGTGCCGCAACAACAACCATCACGAGTTGAATGCACGTCGGACGCATCGTCAACAATCCGTTGCTGCACCCGGCGCAACGTGGCACGTGCAACTCACATTGATATTTGGGCCGGGCCAACTGCAGGCTCCGCCGGGGCATGTGGCAGGAGTGAGCGTGCAGCTCGGTGCTGTGGGGCAAGCGGTCCAGGCGCGAAGAAGCCATCCAGGGGTGCCGGGTTGCATGATGTTCGTCGTAGGGTCGACGACAGGAATATTGCAGCAAGGTCCACCACCCGGCGCATTGCAGCCTTCAATGCACGGTGCGATGCCAACTGTGTAGGAACAGCACGGAAGGCCCTTGATGAGCTTGAAGCATGTGCCTCCCGATTGCGCGCGTTGGCATAAGGACAACGCAAGCGACCCGACAAGAATCATACTGATGAAGCGAGACCGCGTGAACATGATTGTGTCTCCGAGAAGGGGAACGGTGATTCGCGCCAACTCTAAACTCTCTCTCTCTCTCTCTCTTGTCAAGCCTTTCTCCAACAAACCTGTCGTCCATGCGATGCTGTCGAAAAGACGATTCACGCCACGCGGCGGCAATACGTCAGCTATTCGATCACCGCCAAGCGTGAGATCAGCCGCGCGAACCGTATCGCTCATCCCCAGTTCACGATCACCAGCAGCAGGTCGGCGACGTTCACCGCGCCGTCGGTGTTGGCGTCGCCGGCGCACGGCGTCGGGGGGGCCGGGCATGCGCCCCAGTGCGAAATCACCATCAGCAGGTCCGCGACGTTGACCACGCCGTCGGCGTTCACATCGCCCGGGCTGGGGATGAACGGGTTGGCGAGGTTCTTGAACAGCAGAATGCGCTGCGAGGGCACCGAGACAAGCGCCGCTGCGAGGTCGAGGTCGTGATCGCCGTCGAAGTCGCCGACGGTGACGTCCACCGGGCCGGTGGAGGTGTTGAGCAGCGACGCGACTCCCAAAAGCTGGCCGCCTGCTATTCCGGGGTAGACCGAAAGCGTATTGGACAGGAGATTGGCGGTGACGAAGTCGACGTCGCCATCGGCGTCAAGATCGCCGACCGCCAGCGCGCCGGGGAATTCGCCCGTGGCGTTGACGAGCTCCACCGATCCCAGCGCGCCGGCCCCGTTGTTGCGCATGACGCGCACGCCGGGAATCTCGCCCAGCGAGCCGCTGACGACGAAGGCCACGTCGAGATCGTGATCGCCTTCGACGTCCACGAGCGACACCTCAGCGACGGGCGCGGCGGTGACTGTGCCGACCGACGAAAGGATCTGTCCGCTGTTGGTGATGCGGATGACGGTTATGGTTCCCGTCCCGCCGCCGGCGCAGATGATTTCGGGGAAGCCGTCGCCTGTGAGATCGCCCGCGGCCAGCGAGCCCGGCGGATCGCTCACCTGCAGCGCGCCGCCGGAGACGAACGCGCCGTTGCCCTGTCCAAGCATGACGCGCACGAACGAGGGGAATCCGTTCTGGCCGACGACGACATCGCGCTTGCCGTCGCCGTTGAAATCCAGAGGTTGTCCGGCGACGGTGGCGGCGACGATCGTGTTCGCCGATGACAGCGTGGTGATGACGGGCGCAGCGAAACCAAGATTGCAGTTGCCCGCCGCAACGCCCAGCCGGTTGGCGAGCTGCTCGACGAAGACGATGTCGGGGCAGGAATCGCCGGTGAACTCGCCGAAGCCGACCGCGATCTTGCTGAAGGACGACAGCGGAAACCCGCCGATGTGATTGAACGCGCCCGTGCCGTCGTTGCGGTATGTTCGCACGGTGGCGAGGGTGTCGACGTAGTTGCCGATGAGATCGAGGTCGCCGTCGTTGTCGAGGTCGAATCGTTCGATCGACGTGGGCGAGCCGAAGCCGCTGGTCACATCAATCGAGATGGGCGGGCCGAAGGGCACGGCATGCACGACGCCGACCTGCACGCTGGCGGTGTCGCTCAGCGCGGTGGTGTCGCTTGCGGTGTACGAGAACGTATCGAAGCCTTCAAAGCCCGACAGTGGCTGATACGTGAACGCATGCGGCGCGCCGGGGTCGCCGGTGGAGGTCAGCGTCAGCGTCGCGCCCGCGCCGGTGAACGCCGGGAAACTGGTGATGTCGATGGCCTGCCCATTGAGATCGACGTCGTTGCCCAGCACGTTGATCGTGAACGGCAAGGCGTTGAGCGAGGTGACCTGGTCATCGCGCGCGATCGGCGGCAGGGGCGTCGTGGCGGCCGCAACCGCCAGCTGCACGGCGGCGGCGGCATCGACGCGGCCGGAGCCGAACACATCATCTTCCCCCGCCACGCCGAGGTCGCTGGCGGTCGATTCCAGGATCGCCTCCGCGGCGCGCGAGGAGAGCCCGGGATTCGCGGACCAGATCAAACCCAGCACGCCGCAGGTGATGGGCGAGGCGAACGACGTGCCGCTGATCGGGCCGTAACTCCCGAGATTGGTGGTGACGATGTCCACGCCCGGCGCGACGACGTCGATGCAGCGACCGAAGTTCGAGAACGTCGCCTTCACGTCATTCTGATCTGTCGCGCCGACGATGACGACGTCGGCGTGATCGAACGTGCCCAGCGAGGCGCTGGCGTTGCCCGCCGCCCAGACGTAGAGGCCGCCGGCGTTGCGGATGTACTCGCCGGTGGTCTGCACCGTGGCGGTCTGCACCTGCGAGAAACTGGCGTTGACGATCCGTGCGCCGTGGTCGACGGCCCAGCGCGCCCCGGCATTGATGGTGCTGATGCTCGCGGTGTCGTTCGCCTGGTTGGAGACGCGCACGGGCATGAGCCTCAGGTTCCACCCCACGCCGCACACGCCGGTGAGGTTGTTGCCCATGGCGCCGCATGAGCCTGCGACCTGCGTGCCGTGATTGGTCAGGCCATCAACTTGTCCGCCCGCGCTTTGCGCAAGTTGATCGACGGCGTTGTAGCCGCTGACCAGCGTGCCGGCGAGATCGGGATGATCAAGGTCAATGCCGCTGTCGCAGATGGCGATGACCACGCCCGCTGCACCGGTCGTGGTGTTCCATGCGGTCGGCGCATTGATCTTCGGCAGATGCCACTGCTGCGGATACTGCGGATCGTTGGGGATCGCCGCCGCATGCACGATCCAGTCGGGTTCGACGTATTGATAGTCGCCCGTCGCCAGAAGCTGAGCAGCGAACGCGGCGTCGGTCATGCCCGCGGGCGGATCGAGCAGCAGCTCATCGACTTCATCAAAACGCCTCGCGAGTTGAGCTTGCACGCGCGCCACAGCGGAGGCGCGGCGAGCGATGGCCTGCGCATCGGTCAGGCCGCGCGCCCGCCAGTCCACGATCTGCCTCGGCCGGGCGATGACCCGGCCCGAGAACTCGCGCACGACCGACTG
>CAZCGB010000132.1:0-7108 GCA_964498045.1 uncultured Isosphaeraceae bacterium | reverse complement strand
CAACGTGCGCGAACTGGTGAACGTGATGCAGCGCATGATTGTGATGAACGACGGCGGCCACGCCATCGACGTGCGCGATGTTCCCGAGGACATCCGCTCGCAGGAAGGCCCCGACGACTCCAGTGTGGGAGGCGGTTCACTCGCGGGCGTCGGCCTGGACAAGTTGGAGAAGGAAGCCATCCGCCAGACGCTGGCCATGACCGCCGGCAACCGCGAGCATGCCGCGAAACTCCTGGGCATCGGCGAACGCACGCTGTATCGCAAGTTGAAGGAATATGGACTGCGTTGAGTCTTTGCAGCAATTCGACTGCAGCCTCAAATTGCCAATCCAGGCATACCCCTCTATCGCGACATCGAATGTCGCACTTGGCGCATTCGAAGCCCGAAATCACTCCTTAGCCAGCTTGACCGGTTCGCCTGCTGCCGCGACGAATTCGCTCTCGGTGATCGATCCGGTGTTGGGAGCGACGGCGAGCTGGATGCCGCGCGTGCCCTTGCTCACTTTCACCAGCGGAGTCTTGGTGAAGTCGCTCAATCCGCCGTGGGCCGCAAAACCGATCGTGTTGTTGGTCGCCTGATCCAGCGCCAGCGTGACACCTGCGGCTCCCCGCGCGCGGCCTTCACCAAGCGTGACGTCGTAGCTCTCGCCATTGTCATCGCGCGTCAGCGGCGTGTTCGGCGTCGCGCTGTAGGCGAGCCAGTACCTGTTGGCATCGGGATTGAACCGCACGACCACCGGTTGATCGGGATGCGCGATGGTCATCACCTGCGCCATTTCCAGGTCGGACGCGATCACGCTTGAAGCCGCCATCACGCGCAGCCGGCTGTCGTCGCTGAGCATCGGCGCGACGACCGCCGCGATGGTCGCCATCACGGTCAGGGCAATGAGCATTTCCAGCAGTGAAAATGCCCGATGCATTCGAATTGACGAGCATCGTCCATCCATGCACGGCTCCGGCGGTCGCGTCACTCCCATGAATCCAATGCGTTGCCGAAGGTGACGACGGTGTAGTCGACGGCAATCGGGCGCGGAGTCGGGTCGGTCGGCGCCACCGCGTCAGGCGTGGTCGCCGCGGTCGAAGTGGGCGTGTAGTTCGAGGTTGACTTCGTGAGCGAGAACACCACCGTGCCCGCGACGTCAGCGACTGCCTGCAGCGCGGAAGCATCCAGTGACGCCAGCGTCTTGAATTCGTTCTTCAGTCGGCTGGAGGTGTCCCACATCGCTCCGCCCGCTGGCGTGTAGCCGGCCAGATCGTTCAGCCCAGGATCGTAGAACAAGGCCGCATCGTCGGTCATTGCCAATTGCTTTGTGGCGATGCGCCCGTACACCGCTGATTGTTTGTTCAAAGTCACAGCGGTTGGATCGGGCGCGTACAGCGAAGCCTTGATGACGGTGTTCTTGTCAGCCTTCCATTGCGTCGCGCTCGCCGCAGGGGTGCTGAAGATCAGCACACGCTCAGGGTCCATGTACGGGGCCTTGCCGGAAGCGTCGCGATTGCCGGTGGATCGCAATTCGCCGATGAAGCCGTCCTTGAGGTTCATGGCCGTCGCGGTGCGGCCGCGCACGAACATGGTCAGCGTCGCGCCGGGTTTCAATTCGATCGAACCCTGGTCCATGATCGTGTCGCCGAACACCACGAGCTTGACCTTGCCATCGATGACGAGTTTCGCGCCGCTGGAGATGTTCAGGTCTTCATCCGTGATGGCGGTGATGTTGCCGCGCAGCGTCCGCACCGAGTTGTTGCTCAGCGTGACGTTCTTCCAGCGCGTGTTGGCGTTGGTGATCGCGCTGCCCGAGGCCTGCGTGAGGTTGGGCGAAAGGCTCACAGCCAGCGGCGCGGTCACCCCTGTTGACGGCGAAGCGGGCATGGGCACATTGTCAAGCCAGCTGGCTGATTCCGGAGGCTGCGAGTTGGCGACGGTCACTAGCGTGTTCGAAGCGCCGGGGCCGTGAAACACCGTCGTGTCCACCGCGGCGGAGTCATCGCTGAGCATCATCGAGGCGGCGCTCGTCGCCTGCGTGCCCATGAGTACGCGCGTGCCGAGTTTCGAGAGCGGCGCCATCGGCCAGCGCGCGATCGTCGCCTTGTTCGTCATGGTCAGCTTCTGCGACGCGAACACGGCGAATTCGCTCAAGTCGACGTCCACGACGTCACCTGTCGTCAGGGGCACCCGACAATCCGCGATCGATGTCTGATTGACGCCATCCACCAACGCGGTTGATGTCATGCGCACGTACTCGGATGACGAAGTAGGCGCGAGGCCGGTCTCCAGGTCCACCAGATCGACGTTCACGGTTCCGCCCGCAAGCGGATAGTTCGAGAGGAGCCGGCCATTGACATGCGATGTCCGCCAGGCGGACTCCGTCTCGAGAATGGCGATGCTGAAATCGAGACCTGAATCGGCGGCCCAGCGAGCTGCGGCCGCACTGGCGACGTTGTCGCCGATCGTGGTCGAATTGTCGCGGCTGGCCAGATACGCGGTCGTGAGAATCGTCGCCATCATCAGGCTGATCAGCACCAGGAGCATGGCGATGCCGCGCCGCCCGCGGTGAGCCGGCACTCCCCGGCCATCACGTTTGGAGGCGAGCAACGTCGTGGATTGAGAAACAAAAGAATGCATGATGTGTAGGTCCTTTCCCATCATTTCGCCGGAACCGCATGCTCCTGAATGGTTCCGGAAACAGGAACCGTCACGGTGGTCATGTCGCCCTGGAAGCTCAAGTTGAAGCAGATGTGCCTGCTCGATGTCACCGATTTCGTGTCGCGCTGAATCGACACGCCGGTGAGATGATCCGCTAGCGGCTTCGACTCAAGCAATCCCAGCGCGTCGTAGGCGGAATGGACGGTGCTCCAATCCGTACTGGCTGAATATTCGCGATCAGCGAGTTCGCACGCGGTGGGCGTCCATGAGGCGGGGAACGAAACGTAGTCAACCACAATCTCGCCCGTGCTGGTGTCGAAGCGCAGCCAGCGAATCTCCGACGCATGCACGGTGCCGCTTTCACGATCGTCGTTGAGCCAAAGCGTGAGGTTCGAGCTGTCGTCGGCCAGCACGCAGCGAGACGTGGCGAGGTACGCCGACAAGCGGCACTGCGCGCCATGCGCAAGCACCATGATCTCGCGGCTGTCCTTGCGCGTGCCCACGCCGGCTGACACTGCGCCGAGCATTCCCGCAATCGCGCCGGCCACCATCGCGCTGATGGTGATCGCGAGCAGCAACTCGAGCAACGACAGGCCGCGACGAACGTTGAGGAACGACGGCCCCGACGCTTTCAGGCTTTTCCGGCGATGGCGCGGGATTGCCCGAACGCACCCCGGGCATCCGGCGCCCCCCATGCATTCACGTTTCAAGCCTGCTGGGCTTGTCATGATTGGGGCTCCGGAACGAATCGCGTGATGATGGCCAGCGTGCGGCCCTTGTTGTTGAACGCGCGAACCGTGATTGTCGCGCCGCGCACCCGCACGTCCAAGCCGGTGATCGTTCTGAGACCAGTGGACACCTGGACGTCGCGCCCGACCATGCTCAGCGTCGATGGCATCTCTGCCCCGGCCATGTCGGTCATTTCCCCCACGTTTTCGGTGTGTCCGTTCCATGTGAGCAGGTTTGAATACGATTCAGCCGAAACGCGACCCATCAGTTCTTCAGCCGCGAGCGAGCCGGCAATACGTTGATGAGCTTCAAACGAATGTTGTTGTCCGGCGGTAATCGCCGACGACACCGCCACGACGACAACCAGCAGAAGTCCGGTTGCCATGAGCGATTCGACCAACGTGAAGGCGCGCGCGAGGGCAGGGCCTCTTCCAAGCGTCGTTCGCCAGCCCTGCACGCGTTGTCCTTGGATGCGATCGTACATGGCAATGCTCTCCTGCCACAGGCCCGAGCATGCACAATGGGAAAACGACCCATTGCCAGTGAAAACACATCGAATAGGCGGCCATGCCGCGCAAGCGCAGCTGGCGATCAGCCTCATCAAGGTCCGTTCTGCTCCGATTCAAGCGAAAAACACAACGCGTCTTCGCGCGCCATCAGTCGTCCGAGAAGGCCGAGGATTCGCCAACCTGCCGGGATGAACAATCCGTCACATCCGCGCCAACCTGCGAATTCACGCGCTGGCAGGCCTGCAGTCCTGCAAAGCCCCCCAAACGCTCGTTGATCAACGAGCTTCGATTCCTGAAGCCGTTAGCCGTACACTGACGATTGGCGATGAACGACAACATCGCCTGCGCGCATCACATCCCCCTTCCACCAGGCATCGAACGGAGTCTTTGCCCATGTCAGCCTCGTCACTGAAGTCGTCGTCGAGCATGCCCTCGGTCTTGGTGCTGATGGGCGGCCCCGATGCCGAGCGCGAAGTGAGCCTCAACAGCGGCCGCGAGGTTGCCGCCGCACTGCGTGAATCCGGCCGCTTCAACGTCACTGACCAGGTCATTGATCGTCCAACCATCTTTGAATTGAAGTCGATGGTGGCCGCGTGCGGCGCTTCGGTGATCTTTCCTGTGCTGCATGGACGCTGGGGCGAGGGAGGCCCGCTGCAGGAACTGCTGGAGCAACTGGGGCTGCCGTATGTCGGTTCGCAGCCGCGTGCCGCTTCTTTGGCGATGGACAAGATGCAGACGAAGGCGCTGGTGAGCGTCGAGGGCGTTCCAACGCCGCCGGCTCAGGAACTCGATGCCGCAGCACGCTGCTCAATCAAGCCGCCGCTGGTGCTCAAGCCTGTCGATGATGGCTCCAGCGTGGATTTACGAATCTGTCGGACTGAAGCTGAGGTGATCGCCGCCCGCAGACATTTGCATCTGCGTCGTGGGCGGTTGATGGCGGAATCGTTTGTGAAGGGCCGCGAAATCACGGCGGGCGTTCTTCTCGACGAGCCGCTTCCGCTGATCGAGATCGTGCCAGCCGTGGAGTTCTATGACTACGAAGCGAAGTACACTCGCGAGGACACGAAGTACTTGGTGGATCCGCAACTGCCGCCCGGCGTGGCGGACAAGTGCGTGGACATGGCGATGGCGGCGTATCGCGCGCTGGGCTGCCGCGACATCGCACGCGTGGACATCATGCTCGATGACGACAAACCGTGGTTCCTGGAGATCAACACCATGCCGGGCTTCACCACGCATTCGCTGGTCCCCATGGCCTCGCGCATGCGCGGTGTGCCGATGCCGGAGCTTTGCACCAGACTGGTGCGCGCTGCGATCGATCGCGCATCGGGAGAACTGCGCGTTCAGGCGGGCGTGCGGCCGAGACAGGTCGTTCGATGAGCTGATTCACCTCGTCGCAGCTCACATGGCGGGAATTTGCACCGTCGTGGCCGGAATTCACAATCAAGGAGCCATCTGTCCGATGAGAATTGCGAGGCGGAGCCTCCTGCTGTCGTTGCGCTGGCGGCTCCCCACCGCAGGAAGTCCGAAGCCCCGGAAGAAAGGAACGCGTCGGAGCATGGCTCGTCGCAAGGCCAAATCAAGAGCGTCCAAGCCGCGACAACCGTGGCGGATTCCGCGCTTCCGCATCGCGCTGCGTACGCTGGCCACGCCCTTCGGCATGGCGGCGGCGAAGTTGAACGCGCAGTCGCTGCATCGCATGGGAATGGGCATGGCGTGGACGGCCGCCGTCGTCGCCATCATCGGCACATGGATGCTCGGCGTGCCGCGCCTGCAGGCTTTCGCCTCGCAGGAGCGATACTCGGGATCGGTGAACGTGCGATTCGTCGACCCGCCACGCTGGTTCAATGGCAGCCTCGCGCAACACCTCTTGCAGACCGCGGAAATGAACCTCGACGGCGATCCCATGCGACGCGACGATCTGGTCGCCTGCCGCGAAGCGCTGCTCGCCACAGGCTGGTTCGAATCGATCGCCCAGGTACGCCGTGTTGCGCCCGATCAGGTTGAGATTGAAGCCCAATTCGCGCGCCCATACGCCGTGGTACGCGATGACGATGGCGATCACCTGGTGGATGTGGTCGGACGCCTTCTGCCGCTGAAGTACGATCTCGGCGCGCGGACGAACTTCATCGCCATCACCGGCGCGCACTTCAAGCGTCCGCAGCAATGCGGCGAGGTATGGGAAGGCGCAGACATCATCGCCGCGCTGCGATTGC
The DNA here is from genome assembly GCA_964498045.1 of uncultured Isosphaeraceae bacterium. GTDB lineage: Bacteria > Planctomycetota > Phycisphaerae > Phycisphaerales > SM1A02 > DATKJG01. Next base: position 1,011 of record CAZCGB010000132.1, on the reverse strand, counting down.
TCAACGTCATTGATCAGCAGCCCTGGCGAAACCAGGTGACGCACGTGGATGTCACCAATCACGTCAACGGCGAGCCCATCCGCTTGCGCACCGACAAGGACTCGGCCATCATCTGGGGAAACGCCCCCGGAGAGGAAGCGGCGCTGGAGGTGCTCGCGGACGGAAAACTGAAGCGACTGAATTTCCTGTTCAAGACCTACGGCCGCGTCGACGCAGGTGAAACCGGCGGCGAGCTCGACATCACCAATGAGAAGGCCGTGTTGACGAGATAACAGGACCGCGTGGGGTAGACTGTGCCCATGCCGCGTTCCTCTCCCCCGCTGCTTCTGCCGCGCGGGCTCATCTTCTTTGCATCGTTGTGGCTGATTGCGTCGTGGATCATTGCGCTTGGTTGGCAGACGCCGGTGCAGCCGTCATCGGCCAGCTACACGCCAGGCGTGCGGCTGATGCTGCTGTGCGTGACGATCGGACTGATGATCGGCTGGCCGCTGCTGCGGCTGAGTCAGACGCGGCCGTGGCATGTGATCGCCCAGACATGGCTTGATCTGCTGGTGCTGCTGGGGCTGCTGCAGGTGGTCATCTGGCCATTGCGGCTGGTGACGACGTGGACGACCTGGCGCACCGCAGCGCTCGACGCGACGATCGGCGGCTGGCTGCTGCTGGCCGGCGCAGTGGTCGCCTCGGCCATTGCAATTGATCTACGCGGCCCCCGCGTGCTGGCGATGCTGGCATGCTTGGCCATGTGCCTTGCGGGCCCGACGCTTGCGTGGCTCGGATTGATGTCCGGCGTTCATGCCAGCGAACTCGTCGGCCTCTCGCCGCTCATGGCAGTCCGCACACTCAGTGAAGGCATCAGCACGCATCCAGCCGCTGCGCAGTGGACATGGATCGGCCTGCTCTGGTTCGCCGATCTCGCCGTGTGGATCGCCCTCGCCATACTGCTGCGCAGCAGCAATGCGGCACGCAGCGCGTCGGACCACGGCGCCGGTCGTGCGCTCACGAGCCGATTCG
>CAZCGB010000131.1:0-7133 GCA_964498045.1 uncultured Isosphaeraceae bacterium | reverse complement strand
GGAGATCCTTGATCAAATCGCCGATCGTGAAGCGCCACCAATGTTGCCGTAGACAACGACTGAACGCCTGAGGACGTGCGAGCCCTAGGGCCGCACTGTGGCTGGATTGTGGTGGTCCGGCCCTTTGACTCCCAGGCCGTTCCTGCTATCCTCATCGACCCTGCCCAACGACCATTCGCCGGGCGGTTCGCTGTTCGCGCATCCACCAATCAACACTCTGATCGTGCATCGCCCGGAACCCCTGCGTTCCGGCGGAATCGAGTTCTCTAATGGGCAACGCCAAGAAGTTCAAACACAAGCCGCACAAGGGCACGCTCAAGCGCATCCGCGTCACCAAGAGCGGCAAGGTCAAGGGCCGCGTCGCCAACGGATCACACCTGCGCTCAGGCAAGGGCGGAGTGAGCCTGCGGCACATGCGCAAGGCCCGCTACCTCACGAACAAGGGCATCACCAAGCGTTTGACGAAGCTGCTTGGCCGTCGGATTGCGACTGGCAAGGAACAACGCATCGAGACGACCGAAGCCAAGAAAGACTGACATCCCTGATTGACGATTCGGCCGCCGATCTCTTGGAGGCCGTCACGATGACTTCGAGTCGATCGTGCATTGAGTATCGCCAATCGCCCCACGCTGAACGGGAACCAAGCATCGATCGTTCGCATCGATCCCCGTGTCGGCCTTAGCCAGGAGTTGATCGACCATGCCTCGCGCAACCAAGGGCGCCGCCCGCACCAAGTCCCGCCGCCGCATTCTGAAGGCCGCCCGCGGCTACTTTGGCACCAAGCACCGTCACAAGCAGCAGGCCAAGATTCAATTGATGCGGGCCGGGCGCAAGGCGTTCGGCGACCGCCGCCTGCGCCGCCGCGACTTCCGCGCGCTGTGGATCACCCGCATCACCGCCGCCTGCCGCATGCGTGGCACGCGCTACAGCCGGTTCATGAACGGACTGCAGCGCGCGGGCATCCTGCTCAACCGCAAGATGCTCTGCGAGTTCGCCATCGCCGATGCCGCTGCTTTTGTCAACCTGGTGAAGATGGCAGACGCCAACGCGACGTCGCCCGCCACCAAAGACTGATCGCGAAATCCCAGCCAGGGAAACCGACTGAGGATTGCGGTTGGCGATTGAGCGCAGGCCGCCTGCGGCTTAGCATGCGCACGCCTTCCAGCCCGTGCGAAGCGTTCGCGATGCCCACCACCAAGTCCATCAAACCCGCCTCCTCGCGCCGCCCGGCGCCTCGCAGCGGTCTGCTGGCGTTCATCACCCAGGCGATCAGCAACTATCACTTCACCGGCGCGGTGGCTCCCTCATCGCCAGCGCTGGCGAAAGCCATGACCAAGTCATTGCGGCTGCACAGCGGGCCGAAGCGCATGCTGGAAGTCGGACCGGGCACAGGGCCATTCACCAAGCAGATGCTCATGGCGATGCGCGACGGCGATGAGTTGCACATTGTCGAGATCAACCCGACGTTTGCGCAGCGGCTGGATCGCACTTTGCTTCAGCCGTTCCAGCAGAAGCATCCGCAGCGCTTCGTGCATCTGCACTGCGAGCCGATTGAAACCGCCGGAGTGACCGGCAAATTCGACTACATCGTGTGCGGCCTGCCGTTCAACAATTTCCCGCCCGCGCTGGTACGTTCGATCTTCCGCCGCATGATCGCGTTGTTGGAGGAGGAGGGCGAGCTGGCGTATTTCGAGTACGCGGCTGTGCGCGTCATGAAGGGTTCATTCGTGAACAAGGAAGGACGAAAGAAACTTGGGCAGATCGGCGCGGTCGGAAAAGTGCTGAGCAAGCGCCACAACGGCACGAGGAAACTCGTGCTGGGCAATTTCCCGCCGGCCGTGGCAGTGCGGCTTCGGGGTTAGGGCGAACCACAGAGGCACAGAGACACAGAGAACAAGCGCGGAATTGGGGCGGGCAAACAGCGATGCACGCTGCGGTGTGTTCGGTAAGCAACCGTCGCGCGAGGCGATCCGGCCACCCTCATCCCCGCTGCTCATCGTTCCTCCTCCTCCTCTTACTCGTTCTGTGCCTCTGTGCCTCTGTGGTTCATTCCGCCGTAAACTCCCGCTATGGCATTCGTGAACGAAAACTACCTGAAGTTGCAGGCGGGCTACCTGTTCCCCGAGATCGCCCGACGGGTCGAAGCCTTTGCCAAGGCAAATCCAGAGAAAGCCAAACGCATCATCCGGTGCGGCATCGGCGATGTGACCGAACCGCTCCCGCCAGCCGTGATCGAGGCGATGCACCGCGCGACCGATGAACTCGGCAAGCGCGAATCATTCCGAGGCTATCCGCCGCCGACCGGTTACGATTTTCTGCGCAATGCGATTGTGAAGGCCGACTTCCACGATCACGGCCTGAAGATCGACGCCGACGAGATCTTCGTCTCCGACGGCTCCAAAGGCGACTGCGGCGCAGCTCTCGACATCCTCGGGAGTAGTAACGCCATAGGGATCACCGATCCGGTTTATCCCGTCTACGTCGATTCCAACGTGATGGCCGGCAACACCGGCGCGCCGCTGGAAGGTGGCGGTTACGCAGGACTGCACTATCTGCCGTGTACACCGCAGAACGGCTTCGTACCGGCCGTCCCCACGCAGAAACTCGACGTCATCTACCTGTGCTACCCGAATAATCCCACCGGCGCGATGATCAATCATGATCAACTCCGCGCGTGGGTGCAGTTCGCGCTCAAGCACAACGCGATCATCCTCTACGACGTCGCGTACCAGGCGTACATCACTGACAAGTCCCGGCCGCGCTCGATCTATGAGATCGATGGCGCGCGGACGTGTGCGATGGAGTTCCACTCTTTCAGCAAGGACGGCGGATTCACTGGCGTGCGCTGCGGCTACACCGTCTGCCCGAAGGACCTGTGCGCCTTCACGCGCGACGGCAAGAAGGTTCCGCTGCACGGCTTGTGGAATCGTCGTTGGAGCACGAAATCCAACGGCGTGAGTTACGTCGTGCAGCGCGCGGCCGAGGCGCTGTATTCGCCCGCCGGTCGCACCCAGATCAGGGCGCTCATCGATCACTACATGACCAACGCAAGAATTCTGCGCGAAGGCTGTACAGCGACCGGCCTCGATTTGTACGGCGGTGAGAACGCCCCGTACGTCTGGGTCGCATGCCCCGAAGGCGTCTCCAGCTGGGCGTTCTTCGACCGCATGCTCAACGACGCGAACGTCGTCATCACTCCCGGCGCGGGCTTCGGTCGGCACGGCGAGGGCTTCTTCCGCATCAGCGCGTTCAATTCGCGCGCGAATGTTGAGGAGGTCGTGAAGCGGATGAAGGCGATGACGCTGCAGACGGCGTGAATGGATTCACCGCAGAGACGCTGAGAGCGCAGAGTAAGGATGGAACAGCAGATGTCGACGACTCGCCGTGCTGAGAACACACTCCAACGTCAATGTGCGTACGACAATTCATGGGATGTGACCGACAATCGGTGTTGTGCAGCCTCGAACGCTTTGCTGTTCACAGCGATCTCAGCGTCTCAGCGGTGAATTCCCATGACTTACGCGGCCACCATTGAAGACATTCGACAGGCCGCGAAGCGCATCGAACCGTTCGCGCATCGCACGCCGATGCTGACGTGCGCCACGCTTGACGAACTCGCGAGCCGTCGCTTGTTCCTCAAGTGCGAAAACCTGCAGAAGGTCGGCGCGTTCAAGTTCCGCGGTGCGTGCAACGCCGTGATGAAACTGACCGAGGCCGAAGCCCGGCGCGGCGTCGTCACGCATTCCTCGGGCAACCACGCGCAGGCCCTCGCTCTGGCAGCGAAACTTCGAAAGATCGAAGCCCACATCGTTATGCCGAAGAATTCGTCGGCTGTGAAGATTCGCGCCGTCGAAGGCTACGGAGCGCGGGTCTATTTGTGCGAACCGAATCAAGCCGCGCGTGAGTCGATGGCGGCCGAGGTGGTCGCGAAGACCGGCGGCACGCTCATTCCGCCGTACAACCATCCTGACGTCATCGCCGGTCAGGGCACCGTCGTACTTGAAATGCTCGAAGATCAGCCCGACCTCGACGCGATCATCGCCCCCGTGGGCGGGGGCGGCCTGATGTCGGGCGTGTGCATCGCCGCCAGGGGCGTCAAGCCGTCTATTCGCGTCTTCGCCGCCGAGCCGCTCGGGGCCGATGACGCCGCACGTTCCATGAAATCGGGCCAGCGTCAGCCGCAGGGCCCGACCAACACCATCGCCGACGGATTGCTCACGGCACTGGGCGACCTCACTTGGCCGATCGTGCGCGATCACGTCGAGCGCGTCGTCACCGTGACCGACGACGAGATCATCGCTGCGATGCGGCTGGTCTTCGAGCGGATGAAACTGGTGATCGAGCCCAGCGGCGCGACGAGCGTGGCCGCCGCGCATTCCGATGAATTCAAGTCGCTGGATGGCTTGAAGAACGTTGGCGTGGTGATCAGCGGCGGGAATGTCGATCTTGACAAGCTGCCGTGGGTGAAATGACTGGTCAACCGACCCGGGGCGACGCGAGGCGTGCCTCGGGCGACCCTCGCCACATGGGCGTCATTGCCTGGCACGCCTCGCTCTGCCCCGGCCTGGTCGTGATCGTCACACCTTTGCGCTGTGGTTGCGGGCGGCGTGAATTCCGGCTTTCACGCCGACGACGATCTTTCGCGACGCGGCAAGCGCGGCGACACGGGCCCGCTCCAACGCCTCGGCGATCTGCTGCCTCGTCGGCGCGGGTGGCTCTGGGGCGGGATCAGCCGCTTGCGGCTTCGCGTCGCTGAAATAATTGGCGGCACCGTCTGAAGGAAGTTGCGCAGACGTCGGCGCGATGCTCGTCGGCGTCCAATACCGGAACGCGCGCCACGCCGTGCAGCCGCAGAGCGACGTGAGGAACAGCGATTGAAGCGTCCAGAAACCTGGCGAGAATGCCGCCAGCCTCCACGCGCCCAGCGTCCACAGCAGGCTCCAGGCGATCAGCACGCCGTGGCCGATGCGCGCGAGCTTCAGCGGCACGCGCGGCGCGGCGGTGAGGATGAACGCCCCGGCGACGGCGAAGATCTCCGCCCAGATCAAGAGCATGCCCACCCCGCCGTGATACGTCAGCAACGGAATGGTGTGCGATTGATCGCCGATGGTTGTTTTGAACACCGCGCCGTCAGCCGCGCCGTCGGACATCAGCCAGAACAGCGGCATCAGGCTTCCGACGGCGAACAGCCACGCGCCGCCCGTGGCGAGCCTCGCCAGGTCGCTTTTCCCATCAGACAGGCTTCGAATCATCGCGATCGCACGAGCGGGCAGGGCCATGGCGAAATCTCCTGATGAGGATTCTTCGGGGATCACCGCGCCATATTTCGCGCCTGATCACGACAAAGCTCAGGCATGGCCATGCGTGGGGTTTGCGGCGGCGCAATTCGCCGCGCGCTGTTCCGGCGTTATCATGCCCGCTTCGCAAGAGGGATTCGCATCACCCGCCGTCGGAGGTTTGCCGTGCATCAGATCAGGCTGTTCAAGGGCGTTGAGACCGAGATCCGCGACATGGAGAAGGAGATCAACTCCTGGCTCAAGGAATCCAAGGCCCGCATCGTGCAGATGTCGGCGAACATCGCGCCGCAGACCAACGAACCTGCGCCGACCGGCGTGGCCAAATCTCGCCAATACGCGCCATCGGACTTGTTCGTGGCGCTCGTGTACGACATGTGATCGTGCGCTGAAGCGCACGCGCGGCCGGAGGTTCGACCGATGCATTGGTGGGTTCACGATTACATCGAAGCCGGCGCGTATGTGGAGCTGGTCAGCCAGATCTTCTGGGTGCTGCTGTCGATCACGCTGCATGAACTGGCGCACGGCTGGGCGGCGATCTGGCAAGGCGATCGCACGCCGATCTCCCACGGCCGGATGACCCTGAATCCCGTCACGCATATGGGCGGCATGAGCCTGCTGATGTTCGCCATCGTGGGCATCGCGTGGGGCGTGATGCCGGTCGATCCCAGCCGCTTTCGCTGGAAGCGGCGCGGCCGCATCGTGGTCGCCGGCGCTGGGCCGGCCATGAACCTCGTCATCGCGTTCATCACGCTTACCGCGGCGGCGGGGTGGCTGGAGTACGGTCCGGCGAACAACGCCAGCCTCTTCCGAAACGTGCTGACCTTCCTGGTGATGGGCGGAACGCTGAATCTTGTGCTGGCGGCATTCAACATGCTGCCAGTGCCGCCGCTCGACGGTGCTGATGTGCTTTCCGGAATCTCATTCTCGTACTATCGATGGATGCAGAGTCCGCAGGCTCAGACAATCGGCTTCTTCGTGGTCATTGCCCTGTTCATGAGCAATGCTTTCGACCTGCTGTTCACAGGGGCCGACCACGCGGTGGCGGCCTATGTAACTGCCCTCGTTGATTTGCTGCCGGGAGGCCAAGTCGGGCGAACCCCCATTCCGCTGCCATAAGCCCTCAAGAGGCCATGGATGCTCGGCTCGCGCTTTGGGCTTGATTCACCGTGCGATCCTGCTATCCTGTGCGGTTCGCATTCGCCGGCCGAAGCGAGGCCGCACTCCCGGGTTTGCCTGACGTTCGTGATCTCGAACTACGGCACAACCGAACGCCCGGGCCCACAGCCTCGCCGACGCTCCCCCCACTCGTTCCTTGCCGCATCGTGCGTGCGAGGACAGTCGAGGCTGGCGCCTGGAAGGAGTTCGAATGGTTGTCCTTCGTCTGAAGCGCATGGGTCGCAGGCATCGCGCGTTCTTCCGCCTGAACGCGATGGAAAAGCGCGCGCCGCGCGATGGCCGGGTACTCGAAGAGCTCGGGTACTTCGATCCGATCGCCCCCGCTGAAAAACAGTTGCTGCTCAAGAACGATCGTGTGCAGTACTGGCTGAGCGTTGGAGCACAACCCAGCGACACCGCACGAAGCCTGATTCGCAGGGCCGGCATCGAAATCGCCAACAGCCCCAAGGCCGTTCGCGCGATGAAGGCGAAGGCCAAGGCGGCGAAGGCGTAAGGCAGCGGGGCTTTCGGCTGTCGGCTGTCCGACAGCCTGGCCGAAAGCTGAAGGCCTCTCGCTGACTGCCTCCACGCCATGCGCATCGATGTGCTCACCCTTTTCCCGGAGATGTTCCCGAGCGTGCTCGGAGCGAGCATCCTGGGCAGGGCGGCTGAATCCGGAAT
>CAZCGB010000130.1:0-7140 GCA_964498045.1 uncultured Isosphaeraceae bacterium | reverse complement strand
CGTCGCCATTCCGACTCCATCGTTGTCGACGAATGCCCAGTGGGCGATGGCGGCGAAGGCACCATGGATGCGCTGGTCAATGCGTGCGCCGGCCGTTTCAAGCATGCTCGAGTCGTCGATCCGCTTGGCGAGTTGATCGATGCTCGATACGGCCTGATCAATGCAGGCTCGACCGCAGTGGTGGAGCTTGCGGAGGCGTCAGGCCTTGAACGTTTGCCGCCAGCCCGGCGCGATCCTCTGCGAACCTCGACGTATGGCACAGGTCAGTTGCTCATTCATGCTGTGCATGATGGATGCAGCGAGGTGATCCTCGGCATCGGCGGCAGCGCCACCGTCGACGGAGGCACAGGACTCTTGCAGGCATGCGGATTCCGATTCGTGGATTCCGACGATCGCGAGATCACCACGCCCATGTGCGGTGCGCTGCTTCCGCGCATCGCCCGCGTCTTGCGGACCAAGCGAGAGTGGCCGCGCATCCGTGTCGCATGTGATGTGGTCAATCCGTTGTGCGGCCGCTACGGCGCGGCGTCGGTGTATGGGCCGCAGAAGGGCGCCACGCCTGAACAGGTGGCGATGCTCGAAGCGGGATTGGCGCATTTCGCCGGAGTGGCCGGTGGTGATGCGGTTGCGCCCGGCGCCGGAGCCGCCGGCGGAACCGGCTTCGGCCTTGCCACATTCCTTGGCGCAACCCTCGAGCGCGGGATTGACCTTGTGCTGGAAATCGTCCGCTTTCGAGAACGCTGCGTCGGAGCTGATCTTGTCATCACCGGCGAGGGACGGCTGGACGAACAATCACTGCAGGGCAAGGCATGCATGGGTGTGGCCAGGGCGGCCGACGAACTCGGCGTGCCCACCGTGGCGATTGTCGGTTCAACCGGTCCCGGCGCGGAAGCCTGCGTGCGGCGCGGCGGATTGACCGCCTATCACAGTCTGACAGATCGCTCGGGTCGAGAACATGCGCTGCGCCAGGCGAAGTCGCTCATTCCGGAGCTGATCGTGGAAGTCCTGCGTCGCATCGAAAAGTAGCCGTCAAACGTCGCTACAGGACAATTTCAGCGCCGCGTTCGATCTGCTGCGGAATCGAGCCAGAGGTCATCTCGCGCAGGTCTTCAGCGCACAATGCCGTCAGCGGACTGATTTCGATTTTCGCATCCACTTCTTGCTTCGCTCCGCGCGGCACTCGCACGTTGGCCGACTCCAACCACTTTGCGGCACGTTCGCTCTGCAGCTGATGGGATGTCGCCGGCGAGTCCACGCCTTCGGCGTTCTTGATCGGCGCGAACTCCTCCAGGCGGTTCGTCTCGTACACGATTGACGACTCGGCCAACGGAATCGCGTCGAAGACGAACGCTTCCAGCTTCACGCCGTTGTTCGTCGTCGGCTGCACCATTGCGCCGCTTTTCACGTCCACATGCGGCACCTTCTTGTCGGCCCGGTGATAGGGCAGCGCGAAGTGCCTGGTGTCGGCTGTCAACTTCTCAACGAAGCCCACCGAGATCATGTGGATCGCGATCGATCCTGCATTGAACCGCAGTGAGCCGTCGGCGTTGGTTTGCTTTGCGAGTTCGGCGGGCAGGTCGCTGTATTCGATGACCACCGTCTTGCCGCCCGATTGGCAGAACACGCCGACTTTCTCTTCCGCGCACGCCTTCGCCACCATCTTGCTGGACATCTCTCCTGAGGAATCCGGCGCGGCGGCGTGCAAGCCCGAGAAGAGCGGATCGATCGCGCGGACCAGTGGGTTGTCGACCTGGAAGTACGAGATGTGCTCGACGCCGCGCGAGCGCATGTGGTCGATCGCGCCGGAATCGCGCAGCGCCTTGATCGATCCGCCGTGACCGTCGGGATTCATCGCGAGTTCGCCCTGGCCCGACAGCAGAATCTGCCCGGTCGACGCGTCGATTGACGGCAGCAAGCCCTGTGGAAAGATAAACACGTTTCGCCGCGGATTGGGAAGCCCGAAGTGGTTGTTGTCGGCAAAGAAGCGGCGCGTCTCCGAATCGTTGAGGTCGCTGGTCATGATGTACCAGGGAATCTCGACGCCAAAGCGCCGCTGCGTGGCGAGAATCTGTTCGGCGAACACGCGAAACAGCGGCTTGCCTGTCACAACCGTCGCGGGATACGTGCCCTTTGGCCCATTCCAGCCCAGCCGCGTGCCCTGCCCGCCCGCAACAGTGAAGGCCGCGACCTTGCCCGCGCGGATCAAGCCTTCTCCCACCATTCGGTATCTGCTTGCGTCGTACGGCCGCTTGGCGTCGGCGACGTTGCAGGGGTAATACGAGGCCGGCTGCAGATCGGCGGGCAACTCGAAACGCTCGCGCTGCCGCACATAGCGGTCAATCAGCCCATCAAGGGCCGCAAAATCGATGGACGCAACTTGACCAAGCAATCGACGCTGCTGTTGGGGATCGAGGCGATCGAGAAACGCGAGCACATGCGATTGATGGTGGGTGTCGAGCACCCTGCGAAGGCGCTCGAGATCAGGCTGTACGGTCGTTGAAGGCATGGCCAGAATGATAGCGATTGGGTTTCCCGCGGATTTCATGCTGGATTTGGGCGTCGCCAGCCAATTGTTTGCGCCTGGTGCAGATTTGTTTTGCGCCGCGCGCGGACAAACTTGACCAAGGCTTAGCGCGGCGCTTGCGCGCCAGTCGCGCATCACCACCTACAACGTCGTCAACGCATCCAATCCAAGGAGTTTGACGATGACCCGCACGAATCAAATCCAGTTGTCCGGCATGATCCTCGCCGCGAGCGCAATTGCCCCAACCGCGCTCGCCGCCGGCCTGATTCTCAACGAAGCCAACTGCGTCGGCCCGCGCAAGTGGCTCGCCAACGCCGATTCAGTCGCATGCGAATGCGCCACCGGCGGAACCTGCTCAGCCGAGGAAGACACGTTCTTCGGCCGCCGCGTCGGCAACGGCGGCGACTGGGTCGAGCTCGTGGTCACCATAGATCACCTCGACATCCGCGGCTGGCAACTGCGCATGGCGGAAACCGACAACACGCCGGGGAATGCCGATCAGGCCAACGGCACGGACCTGTGGTTCGGCGCAGGCAACATCGAGCAGAGCATCATCACATTCTCGCAGAACGCGCTCTGGAGCGACCTTCGAGCCGGAACGATCATCACCATCATCGAGAGCTCCACCGCCAACGGCGGGCTGGACACCGATGTGAGTTTCAATCCCTGCGCCGGCGACTGGTGGATCAACATCAACGCGTCTGACACAGCGTACGTCAGCACACAGATCAACATCTCTCTGAATTCCGACGGATGTGCAGGCGTCGGCACGGTCTCGCCCGGGACGTTCAACGTCGGCAATGATTCGTGGGAACTCACCATCGTCAACGCCGCCCTGCAGGTGCAGATGGGGCCGATCGGCGAGGGATACGCCGGCACGGCCAACTGGCAGGGATCAGGCATCAACAGCCGCGAGACCGTGCGGCTTTCGCAGAATCCCTCTTCATCACCCAGCTTCTACGAAGACTGCGACCAGAGCTCCTTCGGCCATCCCAATCGATGGTCGGAAACCATCAGCCCGACCGTCTCGTGCCCGCGCTTCCAGGACTTCAAGACGCTGCGAAGTTGGTGCACGTGCGATTGCGCCCGAGTGGTGCTTAACGAATACAACGCGGTCGGCGAAACCATCTTCCTCAACGGCGGAACCGCCGGCGCGGACGCCAATGGCGGGCAGGCGGCTGATCCCGCGTTCGGCCGCGTCGAGGGCAACGGCGGCGACTGGTTTGAACTTGTCGTGACTGATGACCATGTCGACCTGCGCGGCGCGACGCTCTCATGGGCGGAAGTGGCTGACAACACCTCCGGCGTCATCACGCTGTCCAACAACATCGCGTGGTCCAATCTTCGAGCCGGCACGATCATCACCTTTATCCGCCACAACACCGCGGGCGGCGGGGTGGACACCAATCTCAGCTTCAGCCCATGGACCGGCGATCGATCGATCAACGTCTGGACCGGCGACACCAGCCTGATCGCCAGCACCACCAGCACCGTCTCCACGCATGGCTTCGGCGACTTCCATACATCGAATGACGACTGGCGATTGACGATCCGCAATGCCGCAGCGCAGCCACTGTCCATCAGCAGCGGCGAGGGTTGCGGCGGATATGGCGGACGCGGCATCGGCAACACCGAGACCTGCGACCTGCAGCAGAATCCTTCGCGCAGCTCGCGATCATGGGACGACTACAACGAAAGCATCCGCAGCAGTTTCGGCGCGGCGAACTCGTGGAAACCATGCCCCGGCAGCGCGATCATCGCGCAGAACATCCCCGGCATCGCCGCGTCGACCTGCACCAAGGCGGCCGACATCGATGGCAGCGGCGCGGTCAATGTCGCGGACCTGCTCACGGTGATCTCCACCTGGGGCCCGTGTGCGGCGTTTCCGTGCACGGGCGACGTCAACAACGACGGTCAGGTCAATGTGAGCGATCTCCTCGCCGTCATCAGCAACTGGGGCTGAGCACGTTTCACCTGTTTCGGATCCGACCGGGCTCGCGCCCGATCGGATTCTTCGCACTGAATGGATTTCAGTCGCACGTTTCCAGTGATGTCAATGAACGGAGCACACGCCATGCGCCGCCAACGCGGATTCACCATCGTCGAGGTTCTTGTCGTCGTGTCCATCATCGCGCTGCTGGTCGGGTTGCTCTTGCCCGCGCTTTCCAGCGTCCGCAAGACCAGCCGTGCAACCGTCAGCCTGTCCAATCTGCGGCAATGGGGCGTGGGCACGATGAACTTCTGCACCATCTCCCAGGACCTTCTGCCATGGGAAGGATTCAAGGACGCGGCGCAGATGCCCCAGAACTTCGCAGACAAGGACTGGTGGGCCAACGCGATTCCGCCGTTTGTCGGCCAGAGGCCGTATCGGGATCTCGCGGAAGCGACGATCGGCACATCGCAGACCGTGCCGATTCCGCCTGATGAAGGCAGCATCTTCATCGATCCCGGCGCGCTCGTGCCCCCCACTGCGCCGTACATCGGCGGCGCGGGCGCCAACGCCAAGCCCTTCTTCTTCTGCTATGTGCCCAATTCGCAATTGAACAATACGTATCAGAACAACGCCAACTGGGGCAGCAACGACGTCAAGGCGCGAATGAAGCTGACGCAGATCAAGGATGCCGAGCACACGATACTCATGCTGGAGATGCGCACGGTGAAGATCGAATTGAAGGCCGATGATCCGCACTACAACCGCGATCTCGCCCGGCATCGGGCCGACTGGAAGCGCTTTGCGGCCCGGCACTTCGATGGCGGTCACATGCTCTTCGCCGATGGACACGCCCAGTGGATCTCCAATCTGTACGCCACCACCAACAAGCAGAACACGCGAAATCCCAGCGAAGCGAATGGAGATTGGAATCATTCAGACCTGGTCTGGGATCCGATGGGTCCGGCGACAGATGAATGATCGCCAGCGGGCCCTTCACCAGGCGTGAGGTCGCGGAGGCCATGCGAACGCCGTTGCGGAGAGACGGCGTTCCTGCCTTCAGGATTGGGGCAAGCGAGCGCAAGGTGCGCCGGGTATCGCGTTCGCAGTCCCTGCGACACGGCTGCTGAAAGTGAGATCGCGACCATCCCCGTCATGCTCGCAAATGAAGAAGGATCAATCCAACGCCAAAGCGAACGCCCAGATCCAGGTCGGATTCGTCGCGCTGAAGTCGTTGTCGCTGGTGACCATCAGCAAACGCCGTCCATCAGGCAGATCGGGCCCGAACGTCATGCCTTCGATCTTCTCGGGCATTCCGCTGCCGTCGCTGCCCGCAAGGTCGAAGCGCGGGTCCATGAAATCCAGCAGCAGCCGCTTGCGCACGGGCGTGATGGACGCGGGCAGTTCGCCCTGTGGCAGGCTGTCAATGCCGCTCACATCCGTCGCGCCGGCAATGTCCATTTTGAAGATGAACCGGAACTTCGCGTCCGCCCCCGAAGTGCTGTCGCGCTCCAGCACGAGGAACTCATGATCGTTGATGGCAAGGATGTCGCTCACGCCGTCGGCTCCGGTCTCCAGCCGGTACACGAACTCCCGCGACGGTCCGCCCAAATGGTCGCCGGACGAGCCGCTCACCGGCATCTCCACCATGCGGATGTTGTATCCGGCGCGCTTGTTCTTCTCATCGAGTCCGCCATCCTGGATGAGCGGGCTCTGCATCACGCCCACGAGCGTCTTGCCGCCGGGAAGAAGCGTCAGGCCTTCCAAGCCGCGGTTGTTCTGCCGGCCTGACATCGAATGCGGCGGAAGTTCCTGATTGGGATCGGCGTTGGACACGGGGTTCACGAACTTCGCGGGCGCGAGCATGCGCGCGATGCGCCGGCCATCGGCGGTGAAGTGATCGACGCACGGACCATACTCGTCGGAGACGTACACCGTGCCATCCGCAGCGACGGCGATTCCTTCGCAATCGAACCGCAGGGCGTGCATGGCATCACCGTTGCCCGCGCCGACCGCCGCCTGATCCCCCACCAGCGGCCTTCCGTCCTCCGTTGTGAGCATGATGGTCCGCGTCAACTCGAACTTCACGCGCTCCGCCGCGGCAGCTGACGGATCGACCGCGATGTCGAAGGCCTGCATGCGACAGCGAAACGTCGCGCCGCCGTCCACCGGTCCGCGATCAGGCAGCAGCAGGTACTGGTTGCCCTTGCCTGTATACGCAATGCCCGAGCCGAGCCCGCCAAGCCGGTTGTGCGGGCAGTCTCCGGGCAAGATGTCCGTGAGACCGGACTGATCAACGGCGTCTGCGGGAATCGCCGCCCGACCGAGAAACTCAACGGCGTCGATGAAGGCCAGTTGACTCAAACAGAGCATCGGCACTGCGAAAGCGGATGTGCACATGCCTGAACGGTAGGTTCGGCATATTCAGATTGCGTCAAGGTTTCGCATGCGCCGCGCAACACCCGCCGAGCGTACATCCACCCGCCTACTTTTCATCCGCGGGCAGGTGCGAATCCTTCAGATGCAGCGGCTTGGCATGGGCCTTGTGCATGCGGATGTTCAACACCTCGACCAGCAGGCTAAACGCCATTGCGAAGTAGATGTAGCCCTTGGGGATGTGGTGGTCGAATGCGTCAGCGACCAGCATGAATCCAATCAGCACCAGGAAACTCAGGGCCAGCATCTT
>CAZCGB010000129.1:0-7149 GCA_964498045.1 uncultured Isosphaeraceae bacterium | reverse complement strand
CGACCATCTGGATTCCGGCTCGGTCGCCTCGCCCAACCGCGAGACCGAAGCGATGAAGGACGGCTCCGACGCCATCAGCGACTGGGCCCTGCTCAACTTCGCGGTCAACATCGCCTCGGGCGCGAGCTGGGTCAGTTTCCACCACGGCGGCGGCGTGGGCATCGGCTACAGCCAGCACGCCGGACAGGTCATCGTCTGCGACGGCACGAAGGAAGCCGACGAACGCATCAAACGCGTGCTGACCAACGACCCGATGATGGGCATCTTCCGGCATGCCGATGCGGGATACGGCCTCGCCCGGCAGTGCGCAGACGAGCATGGTGTGAAGATTCCGATGGAGGCCTGATCATGCCGCGGAGTGCCATGCAAAAAGTCGCCATCGGTTGTATGGCGACCATTGTCGCGGTGATCTTGGTGATTGGCATCTCGGTGGTGGTGCTGCGCTATCGATCCAATGTGCGATTCGACGGAGTGGAGAACCATCTCACGCGAAACCAAGCCTCACTAGCGGATGCTGTGCGAATCGTGGTCGAAGGTCATTCACCGGGAGATGTCGTGGCGACTTCTTCGCTGCCTGCTGCCCTTGCAGCAACTGATGTGAAGTATGCGCTATGCGGCGAATCTCACGTGTCACTGATCATCTACACGTCTCCCGACACGCAATCCGGATATCGCGTGTGGATCGGCACACAATCGAAGGGCTACGCTGATCGCCCGACGTCGATTCCCGGGGTGTTACGATTCAGGTACTGCAACGACTACCCGGAATCAACATCAAATCGACCGCGATAGCTGCCACCCACACAGCAGCGATTCGCGCGGAACTGCACGGATGAACGGGGTGGAGATATCCAGATGTGAATCAATATCGTGCGCAGGCTAAGCCGCAAGCGGCGGGCGGCGCTGCCGCTTGCGGCTTAGCCTGCGCACGCTCACGGATACCGTCCCGTAGCGCGCAGCGCCTTCGCGTACGGCGAGTTCGGTGAATGCCCCGCGTGCAGCGGCCAGCGATCGTACGGATTCACGAACGGCCAAGACTGTCGCGGCAGGTGAATCTTCACCGGATTCTGCTCGATGTAGGGAATCGTGCGTTCGACTTCATCTGGATGATCTAAGAAGACTTTCCATCCGGCGCCCGCCGTCCAGACAGGATGATCGGAGGGGTACAAACCCGAATCGATCAGCGCCCAACGCGCCGCATTTTGGAGGAGTTCGATCATCTCCTCAGCGCTGTGCTTGTGCTTGCGAATCAAGATGTGCACATGATCGGGCATGATTGCGCAGGCGTAACACATGTAGCGATGTTGCGCGATCGTCGCGGTGAATGCGTCCGCCACTATCTCCATTGCGCAATCGCGAATCTCCAGCAGCGGATAGCGCAACGCCATTGCCGCGTCCGCGTAGAACTCGCGCACTACCCGCCCGGCTGGCTGCATCCGTTTGCGGCCGAAATGCAGATCGCCCAGCGCGGCGATAACGTCGCTTCCGATCGTCCTCGACATGCTCCCGCGCGGATCGTTTGGCAGCCACCACCCGTACACCGTCCAGATGAGGTGGTAGGCGATGACGTGGGGCATGACGACAAGGTAGAACAGGCGCGGGCTAAGCCGCAAGCGACTCAGGGAGTTGCTCGCATCTCCATGAACACACTGGTGGAAATCGCCTTGGGCGGCATCGACGCATAGGGCTCGAACGCTGTGCATCGCCTGAAGCCGGCGCGCTGGTAGAACCGGATGGCGGCCGCCTGTTCCGTGCCGGTCTCAAGACGCAGGATGTGCAGTCCCGCATGGATGGATTCAGTCACGAGGCGCGCAACGATGGCATCGGCGAACCCGCGTCCGCGCGCCTCAGGCCTCACAAACATGCGCTTGATTTCCGCGAAGTCGGCGAAGAGCGCGACGCCGCCGCAGCCCACGGCCCGGCCGTTCAGGCGCGCAATGAAGAACCGGATGTGCGGCTGGAAGATGGCGTCGATCGCCAGGCCGTGCCGCTGCTCCGGCGGATAGTTGGCTGAGAGCTCGGCTTCGAGTTCGGCCACCAGCGAACAGACATCATCGTTCGGCGCATCAACGCGCTCGATGACGATCACCGCCGACTCATGCGTCATTTGGCCCATGCCTGTTTCAGCTTCTCGCTGTCGATCTTGACCATCGTCATCATCGACTGCATGGCCTTCGCGGCCTTCTTCGGGTCGGGGTCGGTGACCATATCGATGAGCAGTTTGGGGTCGATCTGCCACGACACGCCGAAGTGGTCGGTGAGCCAGCCGCAGGCCGAGGGCTTGCCGCCGGCCTTGATGAACTTGTCCCAGTATTCATCCACCTGCTGCTGGTTGTCGCACAGCACGTTGATGGAGAAGCCCTGGGTGAAAGTGAACGACGGCCCGCCGTTCAGGGCGCAAAACTCGCGGCCGAGCAGCGTGAACTCGACCATCATCACGCCGCCGGCTTTGAACGGTGCCTGCGGCCCCAGATCGGGATAGTGCGAGATGCGCGTGATCTTCGAGTCGGGGAAAATCGAGACGTAGAAACGCGCAGCCTGCTCGGCTTGATCTTTGAATGTGAGAAAGGTGGCGATGGTCGGCATGACGGCATGCTATCGCCGTCGGTGAAGCGGCGGCCATGCGGATGACTGCAGATTGCGATCTGGCTCGCGGGAAACCGTTACGCGCGGTAGCATTCCGACGTCGCGTTCGCAGGAGACACGCCATGCTTTATAGCGTCGCTGGTCTGGTCATCTTCATCCTCGACATCATCGCCATCGTCGATGTGCTCAAGAGCAACATGGACACGGGTGGGAAGCTGCTTTGGATATTGCTGATCCTGCTGCTGCCGCTGGTGGGCATGATCCTGTACTTCCTCATCGGGCGCAAGTAGCGCTGCGTGGCGAGGACCGCACACGCGCGATCAGCGACCCATGGCGTGGGCAAGTTCGTCGGCGTTCTTCGCAATGGCGAAGAGCTTGTCGAATTTGACCATCTTCAGCAGGTTCTGCAGGTCTGCCGTCGGGCCCAGGAGAATCACCTTCGCGTTGCTGTGCTTGGTGGCGCGCGTGCGGGCTTCGACGAGCATGCCCAGCCCGCCCGAGTTGATGTAGGTGACGGCGGTCATGTCCAGTACGACATGCTTGAGCGTCGGGCCGAACTCGGCGATGGCCGGCGCAATCATGGCCTGAATGATGGGCGTCTCGCGCGCGGCGATCGACGGGCCGACGAGCCGGACGAACAGCGCGCCCATGCCGGGCTTGGCGGTGATGTCGGCGAACAGTTGCGGCTGATGAAGTGATTCGGACATGATGCGTGCGAGCAGATGAACACGGCTTTGCCGCGCCTGCGGCTCATTGGGTTTTCCAACGCAAATGGGTATCGTACCGCATCTCGAGCCTTCCGGCCCCACGAATCATGTCCATCGCCATCATCAACGCGCGCATCCTCACGCTCGAGAGCTTCGGTCGCAGCGAACCCAGACGCAAAGCCGAGATGCGCAACCTCGGCGTCATCGAGCGCGGCTGGATGCGCTGCGAGGGCAACCGCATCACCGCCGTGCAGTCAGGCGACTATCCTGGCCCATTTGAAGGCCAGGTCATCGACGCCAACGGCAACGTGCTGCTGCCGGCGTTCGTCGACTGCCACACCCACGCATGCTGGGCGGGCGACCGCTTCAATGAGTTCGAGATGAGCCTGCAGGGGGCGAGCTACCTTGACATTCTCAAAGCCGGCGGCGGAATCATGTCAACCGTGCGCGCGGTGCGGGCCGCAAGCGAGGATGAACTCGCCTCCAACCTGCTGCGAAGGCTCGGCGGCATGGCGTCGCCGGTCAGCGGCACGCTCGAAGTGAAATCGGGGTACGGACTCGACACCGAGAACGAGTTGAAGATGCTGCGGGCCATCCATCAGGCCAGCCGCATGACCCTTCAGGTGGTCACCGGCACGTTCCTCGGCGCGCATGCGATTGATCCGGACAATCCCCGATGTGTTGAGCAGATCATCGATGAAACCCTGCCGGCGGTGGTGAGCGAGTTTCCGGGAATCACCTGCGACGCCTTCTGCGAGCAGGGCGCATGGAGCCTGGAGGATTGCCGAAGGCTCTTCGAGTACGCCCGTGAGCTCGGCTGCCCGATCCGCGTGCATACCGATCAATTCAACAGTCTGGGCATGACGCGGTTGGCCATTGAGTTGGGCGCGGTCAGTGTTGATCACCTGGAGGCGATCACGCCCAAGGACCTGGAGCATCTGGCGCACAGCAAGACGATCGCCGTGTGCCTGCCGTGCGCGGGTTTTCACCTCGACGGCCGCTACGCACCGGCCCGAGCATTGATCGATGCGGGCGCGGCGGTGGCGATCGCCAGCAACTGCAATCCCGGGTCGGCCCCGACGCCATCCATGGCGTTCATCGTCGCGCTGGCCTGCCGCAAGCTGCGCATGACGCCGGCCGAGGCGATCACGGCGGCGACGTTCAACGCCGCATGCGTCATGGGCCTGCAGGATTCCACAGGGTCGATCGAGGTGGGCAAACGGGCCGACATGCAGTTGATCGACGCGACCGACGAGCGTGAGATCGGCTTCGAACTCGCCGGGCCGGGTCCGCTTGCTGTGGTCATGGGGGGCGAGATCGTGCACCTGCGATCGGTGGGGCGAGATGACGAAGACGAGGACGAAGATGAGGATGACGATTCAGCGGAAGAGGAATGAGGCTTCTGATCGTCTATGATCTTCATCCATGGTTGTCACCGCCGCCAGAGATGTTGATTGTGCATATGCCGCCGCGCAGTGCGTCGTTCGCACGCACGAGCGCGTGGTGGAGTTTCTCCGCGCGGGGCAGACGCTGCTGGAGGTCGATCAATTCGTCGCCCGCACGCTGGCGGACCTTGATTGCCGCAGCGCGTTTCTGCATTACAGCATGCAGGGGCATCCGCCGTTCAAGAGCCATGCGTGCTTGAGTGTGAATGAAGTCGTCGTCCACGGCGAACACGACACGCTTGATCGGCCGCTCCGGCCGGGCGACGTGCTTTCGCTCGACATCGGCGTGTATCACCACGGCTGGGTAGGCGACGCCGCGTGGACGTACGCCATCGAACATGCCAGCGACGATGCGCAGCGCCTCATGACCTGCAGCCGCGAAAGCCTGAGGCGCGGCATCGCGGCCATGCAGGTCGGCCGACCATTGATGGACTACGCCAAGGCGGTGCAGCAGCACGCTGAGCGCGAGTGTGGCTTCCATCTGATTCGCGGCCTTGGCGGGCACGGCTACGGGCGCAAGCTGCATGGCCCGCCGTTCGTGTCCAACGTCACGCCCAAGCATCCCGGCGAGTGGCCGGACGCGTGGAGGAAATTGACCCCTGGCATGCTGCTGGCAGTCGAGCCGATGATCGCGCTTGGCACCGAGTACATCAAGTCGGACGGCAGGAAGTGGGCGATCCGCACTGCGGACAATTCCTTGAGCGTGCATCACGAAGCGGATGTGCTGATCACCGAGGAAGGGCCGCGCGATTTGACCGAGGGGATGCAGGATCTGCCAGACGTGGTGGGCTGAATCGACGTTGCAAAATGACGTCGAGCGGGCCAATGCCGACTCCAGAGCCGCTCGATACTCTTGGATTATGGCGAGAATCCGGTAGGCGACACCCGCGTTGACGTCCTCATGCACTTGCCGCCCTATCGCGATTGATGTCCGCATGCACTTGACGTCTCCGCCGACGTGTCATCCTCAACCAGGATTTTCGCCAAAATCCATGTGCGCATGCGCGTCGCGATTGACCTGAAAATGGATTTTCGCCATAATCCATGAATGGCACGACCCCACAATTCGCCGGACGTCTTTCGCGCCATCGGCCATCCGGTGCGCCGCAAGATGCTGGAAATGCTGCGAACAGGTCCGCGCACGCTCGCGGAACTGGCCCAGCCATTCTCCATGAACAGCAGCACCATCTCCGAACACGTGCGCACGCTCCGGGTCGCCAATCTTCTGGCGTTTCGAGTGCGCAGGAATCAGCACGTGTATTTCCTGGTGAAGCCGCGACTTCGGATGGTTCGCGCCTGGATCGACCTCTTCAAGGACCTATGAGGCGCTCACACGCCCGTGATGGCCGGCGACAGACGCCTCATTTCCCGTGCAACGCGAACCGGACGGGCAAGTATCATGCGCGTCCCAATCAGGAGGATTCGCATGTCCATGTCGTACTCAATGATCATTCGGACCGGCGTCGCGGTGACAATCGCGTCCGCGTTCCCGCTCGCGGCAACCGCGCAGGATTCCAAGATCACCTATCCCAAGGCCAAGACCGTCGAGCAGGTCGACGACTATCACGGCACGAAGGTCGCCGATCCGTTCCGCTGGCTGGAGGATGACGCGCGGAAATCAGCGGAAGTGAAGGACTGGGTGGAGGCAGAGAACGCCGTCACCTTCGCATATCTCAAGGCCATTCCCGAACGCGAAGCGATCAAGAAGCGCCTGACCGCGCTGTGGAACTATGAGAAGTACACTGCGCCGGGCAAGGTCGCCGGCCGGTATTTCTTCAGCAAGAACAACGGCCTGCAGAACCAGAACGTATTGCACGTCGCCGACTCGCTCGACTTCAGCAAGGCCCGGGTGCTGATCGATCCCAACACCATGTCCAAGGACGGAACCGTCGCGCTGGCGGGAACGTTCATCAGCGATGACGGCCGGTACCTGGCGTACGGCATCGCCGAGGCCGGCAGCGACTGGCAGAAGTTCAAGGTGCGCGATGTGGACTCAGGCGCGGACCTTCCCGACCTCGTCGAATGGGTGAAGTTCAGCGGCGCGGCGTGGACGCCCGACAGCAAGGGCTTCTTCTACAGCCGCTACGACGCGCCCAAGGACAGCGAGAGCCAGTTCCAGAACATCAACAAGTTCCAGAAGCTGTATTACCACCGTCTGGGTTCGCCGCAGTCGCAGGATGTGCTGGTCTATCACAACCCGACGGAGCCTGACTGGGGATTCGGCGCGAATGTGACAGAAGACGGCCGGTATCTGGTCATCAGCGTGACCAAGGGCACCGACAACAAGAACCGCGTGCTGTACAAGGACCTGAGCGAGCCGTACGGCCTGCCCATCGACCTCGTCTCGGACTTCTCCGCCGATTACTCCTTCGTCGGCAACGACGGCCCGGTGTTCTATTTCCGCTGCGACG
>CAZCGB010000128.1:0-7158 GCA_964498045.1 uncultured Isosphaeraceae bacterium | reverse complement strand
TCGAAGGCGTGGTGACCCGCTACCACCAGGCCAAGACCGGCTCGTGGTTCGCCCATTCCAAGGACGACAAACTCTGGCTGGACCGGCTGGAATTGCGCAAGGACGATGGCGAGCTGTCGATCCTGAACCTCGATCAGTACTCGGTGATCGAGCCCGTGTGAGGCTGGGATATGCCGCCGCTTTCGCGGGCATGGCGGGCCGGCACGGGCATGACGCGCGCGCGGTTCGATTTGCCGATTTCCAATCCCGCCCTTCGACGTTTACTCGTCTTCAACGGCCGGCTTGAACACGCCCGCGGGCGCGTCGGCCCGTTCGGTCCAGTCCTCGGTGTTCGCGCCCAGGTTCTTCAGTTCGCTGACCATGGTCTTGCGGTAGCCGAGCTTGCGGATGACTTCCAGCACGTCGGTCCACGTGGGGAAGGTCTTGCCGTTGACGCGCTTGAATGCGTCGATGGCCATGATGAACAGGAACTGCTCCTGGCTCATCTCGCCTTCGTCGGCCGACTTCATGAAATCGGTGCGGCGCCGGCCGGGCCCGCGGCGACGTTCGAGATTCGTGTGGCAGTCGCCGGCGGATTCGCCTTCGCCGTCGCCATCGCGCGCGCGGCGGCGCTCGACGAATTCCCCCATGTCGCGCCGATCAACCCCCATGCGACGATCAATCACGCTGCCCGAACGACGATCATCGTCCTCGCGCGCAGCCTCGCCGCCCGCCTGCGCTGCGTTGGCCGCATCGCGCAACAGTTGTTCGGCCGACTTGGGCCGCGTATCCGCCTTGTTTGTCTGCTTCATGTCGCCACCTTCCTCAAGGCGTTTCATCGGGCACTCAGCAGGCGCACATAAGGCTACACTACGAGTTCTCGGACGAAAGTCCGGTTCTTCGCGCTCGATCCTCGATGCGCAGCTGTTTGGACTCCTCGCCTCCCATGCCCGACTTCGATCCCTCCATCGACGACGCCACGACCTTCCGACCCGCCGCAGGCGTGGCTGCGTGGATCTTTCCCGGGCTCGGGCACATCGTTCGCGGCGAGAAACGCCGCGGCGGGCTGATCATGTTCGGCGTGCTGTTCCTGATCATCGCCGGCCTGCTCATCGGCGGGGTCGATTGCGTCGATCGCCAGCGCGACAAGCTCTGGTTCCTCGCCCAGAGCCTGTGCGGGCCCATCGCCTTCGCAGCCGACTTCGTCAATCAGGCGTACGTGCAGAAGCTGCCCGATGAAGAGCGCTATGCGGCCATCGCGCTCAACAAGCCAAACGAGATGGGAACGCTGTTTGTCGCGCTGGCCGGGCTGATGAACCTGGTGGTGATCCTCGACGCGCTTTTCACGCCCAAGCGTGATGAGTTCGTCAATCGCCGGCAGGAACAGAGCAGGCCGCCATCGCTTGCGGGCGGCAGCGCGCCTGCCATCACGCCTGAAAGTCCGGGGGCGATCACATGATGCCGCTGCTTGCTGCGCATGATTCGCTGCTGCTGGCATGGACGCCGTTCATCAACCCGATGAACGTGTTCCACAGCTGCTGGTATGTGCTGCTGGTTCCCCTGGCCTTCGGCATCTCCATCATTTATAAGGGCGTGCGCATGCCCGACCTGCAGCGCTTCTGGCGCGAGGCGTTCGCCATGACCGCGCAGATCGTGCTGGCGATGATCGGCCTGGCGATATTGATCATGTTGCTGGTGCAGGTGGCCATCCCCTGGCTGCCGGCGGAATAGCTGCGGAAACGCCGCCGCCGCGATCATCTGGAGCAAAAAGGTCGGGAAAAGCCTGATTTTGCCCAGGTGTGCCGCTTTACTTGCGTCCAGCCGCGCGTGAGACTGGTTGGCCGAGTTCATTCCGATCCTTTCGGTCACGCTCTTCGGAGATCGACAACATGCCACGCACTCGGGCCCGGGTCCAAGCCGCAGTCGCCGTCGCCGCGATGAATTGGTTGTGCCTCTCGCCGTGCGCGCAGGCCCAATCGCACCCGCTGGAGGAGGCCGAGGTCGCCCTGGCGGTGGACTCCGGCGACATCGCGCCTCCCGCCATCGAGCGCAGCGTGATCTACCGCCAGAGCGTGCATATTCCCAACGCCGCGTGGATTCGACTGCGCTTCGCGCAGGCGTCGCTGGGCGTGCCTCCCCGCGGCGGGCAACCCACGCTGCTGCGCATCACCTCGGCGTTCGACGGCGGCGAGCAGGTGCTCGACGCTCAATCGCTTCGGGAATGGAGCCACACCTCGGCGTACTTCAACGGCGACACGCTCACGCTCGAGATCATCGCCGACCCGGGCGCGGGGTTCTCGCATCTCGCCATCGAACACGCGTGGGTGGGCATCGGCGTGGTGGTCGAACCGATGACCGTCTGCAATCCCAACGACGGCCGCGTGCTTTCCGGCGAACCGGCGTGCGGGCGGCTGATGCCTGCCGGCTGCACGGCGTTCATCATCGATGACGCCGCACATTGCCTGCTCACCGCCGGGCATTGCAGCATCAGCGGCACGTCGATCGTCGAGTTCAACGTCCCGCTGTCGAATCCCAACGGGTCGGTGAATCACCCGCCGCCCAGCGATCAGTATCCCGTGGATGGATCATCGATTCAGCGCGTCAACCTCGGCGTGGGCAACGACTGGTGCTACTTCGGCTGCTTCCCCAACGGCACGACGCTGCTCACGCCCTATCAGTCCCAGGCCAGCGCCTATCCCCTCGCGCCCTACGCGCCGACGGCATTCGGACAGCCGCTGCGCGTGACTGGTTTCGGCATCACCACGGCGCCGGTTCCCGGTTCATGGAATCAGGCCCAGAAAACCGCCGTCGGCCCGTACACGTTCATGAGTCCATCCACCATCAAGCATCGCGTGGATTCCACCGGCGGCAACTCAGGCAGCCCCACCGTCAACTTGCAGAACGGCCAAGTCATCGGCATCCACACCCACGGCGGATGCACCGCCACCGGCGGCGAGAACATCGGCACAGCCATTCAACAGGGTGGCCTGCAGAACGCGCTGAACAACCCGTTGGGCGTCTGCCGCGCGTTCAATCCCTACGGATACTGCACGCCGAACTACTGCGCGTGCCTGGTGTGGTACCACACGGTGTTCTACACCTATCACCTGCTCACGGCCGGGCCCTTCGCGCCGGGACCGCCCACATTCCTGACGGCGGTCAACGTGCCGCCGACCTTGAGCGTGTCGTTCGAAACCAATCCGGTCGTTGCGCCGGGTCAGTCGCAGGTGATCATCACCGACTTCGGCTCACCGCCCGGCGAACAGTCCTTCGACATCCAGGCGACCACCGGCGCGCAGACGCAGATCACGCATGTGACCATCACGATCATCAGCCAGCCGCCGCTCATGCCGAACCTGATCTCGCCGCCCGACGGCGCGGCGGGGCTGACGGTGCTGCCCATGCTTTCGTGGTCGCCCTCACCCGACGCGAGTTCGTACCTCGTGCAGATTGCCGACGAGCCGACCTTCAGCAAGCTTGAATACGCCGCCACCACCACGCAGACCAGTCATGCGGTGGCGGTCGCGCTGCCCGCGAACGCGCCGCATTTCTGGCGCGTGATCGCCAGCAACGCCGCCGGCGACAGTCCGCCCTCGGCGTTCCGCATGTTCAGCACTTCGCAGACGCCGGTGGTGCTGCTGGTGGATGACGACAACAACGCGCCGGATGTGCGCCCCTACTACACCGCCGCCCTGACCGCCGCCGGCGTGCCGTATGTCGTGTACGACGTCAACAACGGCGGCAATCCCGAGCCGTCGCCTGTGCAGCTCGCGCCATTCAACGCCATCATCTGGTTCAGCGGCGACGCCTTCGGCGGCACGCTCAATCCCCGGGCCGGTCCCGACGCCGCCAGCGAAGTCACGCTCGCCTCCTGGCTGAACAACGGCGGCTGCCTGTTCCTTTCCAGCCAGGATTACCTGTTCGATCGCATCGGCGGAGGCAACACCACGCCCAACTTCTTCATGCAGCAGTTCCTGGGCGTCGCAGCGCCCGTCGCCCACGACGTCAACCAGATCAGCGTCATCGGCTCGGGCCCATTCACCGATTTCGGCCCGTTCGTGTTCGCATTCCCGGTCGGATTCAGCAACTTCACCGACATGATCGATCCCGAGCCCGGCGCGGCCGTGGCCTTCAACGGCGAGCAAGGCAACATCGGCGTGTCGCGCGACGCCGGCATCTACCGCAGCAGCTTCTGGAGCTTCGGCTTCGAGACCATCCCCGATCCGCTTGTGCGGGCCCGGCTCATGGGCTCCATGCTCAGCTGGTTCGGCGAGCTCGCGCTGGGCGGCCCGCCAGCATGCCCGGCCGACATCAATCACGACTCGGTGGTCAACGTCGCGGACCTGCTCTCGGTGATCAGCAACTGGGGCTTCTGCACGGACTGCGCGAAGTGTCTGTCGGACATCTATCCCGATCCGCACGACTGTGTGGTCAACGTCGGCGACCTGCTGCGCGTGATCTCCTCGTGGGGCGCGTGCCCGTAGGCGCGTGGTCAGTTTGACCGGCGCGATCAACGGGCCGGCTGGCCGCGCGAGGCGGGCGCGCATCCGATAATCCGCGCGTTCCTCGCGCGCAGAACCATCGATTGAATTTGTGGTGATTTCACGGCGCGCTGCCGATATGCGCCCGTTGCGCCGGCCATGGATGGTCGGTCGCTCCGCAGTCATGCTCGTGCAGCCTTCATCGGCTCCACGGGGTTCGTCAGGAATCGGCGATGCGCGGTGTAGAACGTGAGCGGCAATCCCAGGTTGTCACTGTCGAATCATCCAGCCACGCCGCGGATGCGTTATCGCCCTGCGCGGAAAGTGCGCCGACCACCCGGCACGCCCGCCGTGAGTCTGCATCCGCATCCGCCATCGCTGGCGGCGTCAACACCAGCGTCAACGTCAAGGCCGCTCCCCGGCGCGCGATGCATCGCGGCGGCAAGGCCGGCCGCGCAATTTCCGCGCAGTCGATGGAAGTGAAGGCGACGGACGTGCGGCCGTCATCGCGCGACGATCCCTCCACCGCCTCCGCCATCGCCGCGGCTTGGCGCGCGTACAAGGCCACCGGCGAGTCGGCCGCCCGCGACCTGCTCATCATTCATTACATGTCCGGCCACGTCCGCCGCATCGCGCATCGCATGAGCGCGCAGCTGCCCAAGCAGATCGATCCTGATGACCTGGTGCAGCATGTCTATCACGGCCTGGTGCGGCTGATCGACCGCTTCGATCCCGAGCGCGATGTCCAGTTCGAGACCTTCTCCTCGCGCCGACTCGTGGGCGCGATGCGCGATTACCTGCGCGACCTCGACACCTCCGGCCGGCAGTCGCGGCAGCGGGCCAAGCGCCTGCAGGAAATCGAAGGCCGCTTCATCGCGCGCAACGGCCGCAGGCCCGACAACGATGAGCTGCAGTGCCTGCTGGGCGTGGAGGACGCCGACGAGTTCCGCAAGTACATCGACGACGCCCGCACGCCGATGACGGTGAGCTTCGCGTCGGGCCGGAACAATCGCGGGCGCGGGGGGGGCGGCGGGATGGATGGAGCCGACGACGCCGACGGCTTCGGCAGCTTCCGCGACCTGCGCCTGCCTCCGCCGCTCATGCGCCTGGAGCGCGAGGACCTTCGCCGCTGGCTGACCGAAGGCCTGGCGCGGCGGGACCGATTAATCGTCATCCTGTATTACTACGAGCAGATGACGATGAAGGAGATCGGCCAGACGCTCGGCTGCAGCGAGAGTCGCGTGTCGCAGCGGCTCGATTCGATCCTCGAATGCCTGCGGGCCCGGCTCAATCGCGCCGGGGCGGCGGGTTTGGAATAGTCAGTCCAGAATATCGACGATTCGATTTCGACCTTCCCTTGGCTGATCAGGGGTATCTCGTCTCCGGCACCATTCGCTGTACGGTCTCGAAACGGTGTTTGTAATCAGCCAGCCGCTCCGCCATGTATGCGAGAACCTCCGGAGTCATCGAAACTTGAAGTCGATCGACGAACTCGCGTGATTTCTGCCAGCGCTGATCGCGCCATCGCCGCATGTTGAGCTCATACTCCTGCCGTCCAGCGGTCGTCCTCGTCCGCGCGATCGATTCCTGCCAGTCGTCGACCGCGTCCTCCATGCGTCGGCAGAGGCCGTCATAAGCGTCCTGATGAATCGTCCACATGGCCTCGATCAGGGCGCGATGCTCGGCATCCATATTTGGAAGCGCCATGAGCGACATGTAAAGATCGGTCGGGTCCAACGGATCGGCATAGACAAGGGGATATGTCATCCGACGAAAGTTCAGAAGCATCTCCGCCCCCTTCAACGGCGGCATTTTGTCAGCGATTCTTGGCGCGAATTCGCGATTGATCACGACGATCTGCTTTTGCAATCGCGCAGCGGGAGCATATACCAACTCGCACTGTTCCCGGAACAACCGCGCTCGGTCCTTATGTGCGGGGTCCTTGAAGTCCCGGCGTTGGTCGTTCTCATCGAACAGTACCTGATTCATCAACACCGCATGTCGCTTGGCGCGCTCGCTCATTCCTTCCCGTACTCTGACCATCAGCGGCGTCACCGCATTCTGATACTCAAGAAGGATCGCCTCAAGTTCGTCCGTCACAGCCCCCGTCGGCAGGGCGGCAAGCTCGACATACCAGGCCAGATCGACGCCCGCCGAAGCCATTTCAATGGGTAGACCGTGGAACCGATACCGTTCCCGATGCGACCGCACGTTCGGGAATGCTTGCAACTGTTGTTGCGTCAGCAGCGGCAGAAGCGCTTCAAACAAATTCTCATCGAGCCGCCGGTACTCTGATGTCAGCTCGGTTTGGGCGTCTTCAAGATCACTCAGCATCCGGACCGAATCCAAAGTGTAATCATGCGAGTCGACTTGGCGTTGAGTCTCTCGCGAGAGTTTCCACACTTTGGCGCGATCTGCTCGATCCACCTCCTGCCACTCGGCGCAGTACGCCAGCCAAAAGCTTCTCAGCGCAGCGAACTGCTCGTCGGAGAGATTCAGGAGCGAGGCGTAACGATTGACCTCAAGGTCGGAAATCGCCAAGGGAAGCGAAAGCACATACCCAGCAGAGGGATCCTCGGGCTCAACCGCCGCCGCCGCGGGCGGCGCAGGCGCGTCAGGCAGCGACTGGCTCCTCGCCGGCCCGACAGACCCGATGATGCAGGCTGCGGCGATCAACACTCGATTCGTTGCGCGAACG
>CAZCGB010000127.1:0-7189 GCA_964498045.1 uncultured Isosphaeraceae bacterium | reverse complement strand
AAAGTGCATCTCGGGCCTGCAATCCGCGTGGCTGTCAATCAAGCAGTTCTTCGTCGATCTGGCCTACAAGGCGTGGTACGGCGCGCTGTCCGCTGCTGAGATCGTCTGGCACGGCCTTGAAGTCGCATGGATCGAGACGGTGTCGTTCCTCTCCAAGACCTGGACGAACTTCACCTCGGGCTTTCAGTCGGCCTGGGCGACGGCGCAGACATGGGTCGAAAAGCGCATTCACGATCTGTGGGGCCTGCTCGATGAAGGCTACGACGCCGAGGCTGCCAAGAAACTCGCCGACAGCGCTCTGACTTCGGAAGTCGATCGCATCGAAGCCGATCGTCAGGAGGCCATCGACGCCCGCGAACGCAAGCGGCAGCGCGATCGCCGCGATGCGGCCGAGCAGCACGAGGGCACGCTCGCGGTCATCGGCCAGGAATACGAAGACGCCCGCAAGGGCCTGCAGGACGAGTACGACCAGAAGCGCAGCCAGTCCGAGGCCGAACTGATCAAGGCCCGCGAGGAATGGGAGAAGGCCATCGCCGAGGCGGCACGCAAGCGCAAGGAGGCCGACGGTGACAACACGCTGTCACCCACCGTTGGCACAAATGGCGACGCCATCGCCGAGATCGAGGACCAGATGGCAAGCCTTGGCGACGTAATTGGCATGGCGTCGAAGTCGATCGAGGTGCGTGGCACGTTCAACGCGGCCGCGATCCAAGGACTCCAGACATCCAGCAGCGCGGCGGAGCGTACCGCCAAGGCGACCGAGGCCACGGCTGTGAATACGCGCCGGCTCGTGGACTACGTCAGCACTACCAACGGAATGGCGTTCGCCTGATGTGAACCGGAGTCGTCGTGCCCCCACTGATTGACGAAAAGTTCGACAGCAGGATCACGACGACCGGCCCGTCGGCGTCGATCGAGCTGAAGTACATCATCCGTGGCTCGGACGATGACGTGGTCATCACGGCTGCGCTCGATGCCGAAGCGCCCGGCGCCGTGCACGACGACGGCCTGGCCATGTATCAGCGACAGCACACCCTCTTCCGGACATGCCCGTACGCATGCACCGCAGCCAATGCACTGCGAGAGGTCGATGTCGGGATGCTGCAGGCGCGGAGTGTCGCTGCCTCGCTCGCGCGCCAGCGCACGCTCGCCGTGACTTCGCGCGTACGACTGCAGTTGGATGCGCCGCGCCCAAAGAACCAGAACCGCAAGCCCAAGCAACAGCGCCGGGGCGAATACAAGTATCCATTCAGCGTGTTGCGCAATGTTCCTGAGCATGAGCAGTCAAAATTCGTATCGGCCTCCGGCAACGACTTCATGGCCATTCCCTCGCTGCATCTTTTGCAGTGATTTGCGCAAAACCAATCGCGGAGAATGCGCCGATAACGCGGCGTGGGCGACATCAATCGTTGATGACGACACCGCGCCGCGTTGCAACACTCGATCGTCATAGGTCGTCGGGATTCACCGCAGGACGATGATCAGGCAACGACTCTTCATCATTGGCCATGTGTTTGCCAACACGCGATGACCGGTGCGGTCCCGGTGTTTCATGGTCGAGATGTCGCAGACAGGAATCTGCGTGAACGACTCGGGCAATTGGTGACGTAACCCCGATTCGTTGTCAGGACGTCTTCCGACCCAGATGGCGACGGGATGACGCGCATCTCCGCCCGAACGCACTGCTGCGTTCCATTTGTTGCCAACTCGCGAATCTGCATTTGACAACCACACATGGACGATTGAACACCGCGACAGCGCCAGCGGGCGAGTCTCGGAACCTTGCGATTGAGCGTATGATGATCGCCAGCACTTCGAGAGGATCGTTATGGCCATCGCACAGCGCAAATCCGAGAGCCGCAAATCCAGCAAGGCCAAGCCTCGCAGGTCGTCAGCCACGACTCGCACATCGAAACCAAAGGCATCACGTCAGCCCAAAAAGGACATGCGCGAACAGGTTCGTCAATTGACGCTGAAGGCGCTGCGCGACCGTGAAATGACGCTGCGCGATGTCCCTCAACTGGCGCAACACTTCATCGAAGGCGCCGCGGCCGGGCTCAACAGCGCGGTGCCCGCATCGAGCCGTAACGTGTTGAGGCAGGTCGTCGACGGACTGACCGATGCTGCTGAGGCGATCGTGCATTCCACGAAGTCCGTCGTGCTTTCATCGGCTAGCCGTGGTGCGAAGTTCGCCAAGCACGATGCCGCACGGACCGTCAAGGATCTGCGAACGATCGAGGATGATTTTGTTGCGGCACTGGCGCGGGCGGCCAAGTCCCTCAAGGGTGCGTCAAAGGATGAACTTGAGACCATCGTGCGACACTCGCGTCGCGCCGGCACCCGAATCAAACCGGCCGCCCAAAGCGTGTTGAAGGCAGCGGATGGGCACCTGATGGAACTGGGCAAGGAAGCAACCAGCGCATCAACGCGTGCCGCTCGAAGCGCGGTGAGCACAGTGCTCCAGGGCGCCAGCGGCTTTCTGCAGGGATTGGGCGAGGCGGTTGAGAAGAAGCGGTCGAACCGCGGCAACAGGAAATCCGCAAAGCGATCGTGATTCGAACTGAACCCCGCAAGGCTCAGTCCTTGTCCTTCCTCAGCCGTCGATTGGAAACGATCATCAGTCCCACCAGCACAATTGCGGTGATGAAGCCGACCACGCCGACGAACCACAGCGCGCCGGTGCCGGGTTGCCGCGCCGCCAGCACGAGGATTGCCGAGCCCACAAGCATCGCGGCGATCACCAGCGCAAAGGAGATGTTGCGGCTGGCATGTTCAATCGTGTTGACCAGTCGATTCAACCCGCGGTGCTCGAGATTCACGGCAAGCCGGTTCTTGCGCAGTTGCGTGAGGAGCGTGCGCAGCTCAACGGGCAGGTCTTCAACAAGCTCCGCGTAGCCACGTAGCCCTGCCGAGATTCGCCGACGCAGGGCAGCGACGCCGTATCTTCGCTTCACCAGTTTCTCGACATACGGTCGGGCGAACTCGGTCATCTGAAAATCCGGATCGAGTGAAACGCCCACTCCCTCAATTGTGGTCAGGGCCTTGATGAGAAAGACAAGGTCGGCAGGACATCGAATGCGATGAGCCCGCAGCCGGTTGAAAAAGTCCTGCAGCAGCGGGCCAAGATTCAGCTGGTCCAGCGGCTGATCCTGGAAGCGTGAGACAAACTCACGGACATCGGCGCGAAGGCTGCGATCCTCGAGCTTGTTGGGATCGACATCCGCCAGCGCACCTGCCACGGCAATCACCTGATCTGCATCACCATGCACCACGGCCGACACAAGATCAGCCAGCTGCTGACCGGTGCGAGTGTCCACTTGCCCGGTCATCCCGCAGTCAATGAACGCGATACGCCCTCCCGGCAGCGCAAACAGATTGCCGGGATGCGGATCGGCATGAAAGAAACCGATCTCCAGGCACTGCCGCAGAACCGCACGCGCGCCATTGGCGACGACGCGTCGGCGATCGGCCTTGCTTAACTCGCCATTCTCCAGGTGCGCCAGCGAGACACCCTTGATTTCCTCCAGCGCCAGGATGTTCCGCGTGGTGGCTTCCCAGTACACCTTGGGAAAGACCACATCCGAATCATCCTCGAATGCAATGCGAAGGCGATCCGTCGCGCGGCCTTCGTGGGTCAAGTCCACTTCCTTTTGCAGCTCGCGGGCGAATTCATTCACCACTTCGATGGGGCTGTATCCCATGTTGGCGAAATGCTCCTCCGACCACTGCGCGAGTGCGCGCATGATTTCCATGTCATTCTCGGTGACCTCGCGGATGCCCGGCCGCAACACCTTCAGCACCACGTGCGTGCCGTCTTTGAGCACTGCGCGATGCACCTGGGCCATGGAGGCTGCGGCGAGCGCCTTGTGCTGTATCGATCGAAAGATCGCCGACCGCCGCCCCGGAAACTCCTGCTCGACGCGCTGCTCGATGACCTCGTACTCCACTTGGGGAACGTCATCGTGCAGCTTCTTGAATTCGTCCACCCACTCCTGCGGAATCAGATCGGGCCGCGTGGCCAGCACCTGGCCCATCTTGATGAAGGTCGGGCCCAGGTGCTCCATCGCCTTTCTCAGGCGAACTTGACGAGGAAGCCGTTCAAACTCGGGGTTGAGCCGTCCCACGCTGACCAAGCTCACGCCGCGCTCGACCAGTCGATCCAGTTTTGACTGTTGCACGACGTCGCCAAAGCCGTGCTTGGCCAACACGGTCAGAATCTCCGCATATCGCTTGAGATTGCGCAGCGTCTGGTTGATCGAGAGCAGGTCGGGCATTGGGAGACCAGTAAGCGTGCAGACGATCGCGTGACAAGCAGCCTCGCAGCGATACCGACGCACATGATAGGAGTCGCCAACCATTCAATGAGCTGCGGAAACACAAGATGGCACCCGCCGAATCAAGTGATCATCGTTCCAGTCATCGGCGTCGGAGGTCACAGTCGCGCTAAGCGCACCTGGAGCTTGCGGGCGGCCTCGCCAAGATCCATTCGCACATTGGCCTCGACCGCCAGCGGCTCCATGGCGACATTCCACGAAAAAAAGCGAGTTAGCGGCGAATGGACGTGCGGCGACCTCCGCGTTGATGCGCTGCCACAATGATCAATGTATTACCATCTGTCCATGTCATCGACACCGCCCCAATTTGAGGACGCCACACTCTTGATGAATTCCGCTGGGAGCGGAGACAAGGAAGCCGCAGATCGGCTGCTTCCAATCGTGTACGAACAACTCCGCAGGGCAGCGCAACTTGGTCTGGCGGGCGAGCGCAAGGATCACACGCTCTCGGCGACGGCCCTGGTGCACGAAGCGTACTTGCGACTGGTGGGGCCGCGCGAAGTGAAATGGGCAGGTCGTGGCCACTTTTACGCCGCGGCCGCGGAAGCCATGCGACGCATTCTCATCGACCATGCGCGCTCGCGCGCCCGGCAAGCGGGCAAGGCAAGACCGCTGAACGAGTTGGGCGACGTCGCCGACCTGGCCCATGCGAATTCCGAACAGATCCTGGCAGTCGACGCGGCCATCGGACGCTTGGAGAGCGAAGACCCAGAAGCCGCGGCCGTCGTCCGGCTCCGGTTCTACGCGGGCCTGAGCGTCGAGCAGGCCGCGGAAGCGTTGGGGATCTCAGCACGGACCGCTGCGCGTTTGTGGACATACGCGCGAGCTGTGCTCTATCGGAGCCTCGACCAAGGCACATGAAGGGCACACATGCATCGTCGATCTCAAGAACACGCGCCGCAACGCCAGAATCGCATTCTTGTTGCTGCTGCTGCGCTTGCCGCATTGCAGCTGTTGAGTACGTCGCCTCTTTTTGGCCGCACCTGCCCGCCGGGGAGCTTCAACTACGGCCCGCCGTTCCCGGATGAGGAGATTGTCGAAATCGTCCTCGATCACTATGGGCCATCTGGGTCACTGGTGCCGACGCCAGAGGATTACGTTCGCGCATCGCGCGATGCCTCGCTGATCCGCCGAGCCATTCCCTACCTGGCCCAGGCGACGCACCAGCCCGATGTGCCCCCGGGTTATTTCTGGATGCTCATTAATGACCCATTGGATGCGGGGCTCGGCTGCCTGAACACGTTTTACGCCGCCGCAATGAGCTACTACTTCGATGTTCCGCCCTACTCGTTGTGGATTGTGGAGTTCCCCCACTTGGTGAACCTGCCACCCATGATGGCCATCTATGCCGATCTTCCAGCGGTGGAGGCCGCGTTCCCCGACGTCTACGGCTGTCCTGCGATGTCTTGTTGCGGAAGTCAGTGGGCCTATGCACCGCTCAACGACGGCACGTGGAGATGGCAGGTCAGCAGCGGCACCCCCATCGGGCCTGGCGGCGCGGGCTGCTATCGATTGCATTGGACGATCGACGTTTCCGAGTCGGGCGTGGTCAGCCAATCATCGGACATTGATGGCAACGGCATCGTGGATGTGCACGATCTGCTTTCGGTCATTCATGCGTGGGGCCCATGTCTGGGACCGACTGGCGGGAATTGCCCGCCTGATCTGGATGGCAGCGGCGTTGTCAACGTCGCGGATCTCTTGAAAGTGATTCGTGACTGGGGCTGAGTGAATCCTGCTTGGCTCCTCGAATCCATGCGACGTTGTTTGACGTTTGAGTCATCTGTGGCTTCCGTTGCGTTTTGAGCGGAAATCGTGGCAGTCGATACGGCCATCAAACGCTTGGAGGGTGCAGACCCGGAGGCCGCTGTCGTCGTCCGGCTTCGGCACAACGCGGGCCGGAAGTCGAGCAGGCCGCAGAAGCGATGGGAACTGTGCACCAACGGACGTGCTGCTGCAGACGTACGCGCGAGTTGTGCCCCTTCAGCGTCTCGACGACGTCTCTTGATCCATCCACAAGGAAACACACATGCAGTTCTTCGCGACAAGCGCAATCATCGTGGCGACGGCCACGGCGGCACACGGCCAAACCGTCACCGTCCTTCAGACCGGTTTCGAGCCTGCTGATGGTTACCATCTTGGTAACCTGATCGGACAGAACGGCTGGGTGGACTACCTTGGGCAGGACCTGAATTTTGGCAGGGTTGTCAGCACGTCTGCAGGAACTGGCGCGCAGAGCGTTCTGCTCGACGGTCTGGACGTTCAGCTTGGAACATTTGGCAATTACGCCGGAGTGGGAAAGGCCTTCTCCATCGCTTCGACAATGGGCGGATCTCCACTTCGATACATTGAAATCACCAGCCGCCTGTCCATCCTTGATCCCACCATCGTCGCCACACACCACAGCAACATGTGGCTTCAGTTCTACAACGGCACCGAAATCATTGTCGGGGGCTGCGCAGCGGGAAGTCGCTTCGGCGAGCATGTCTTTGGCTTTCCCATCAACGGCGGCCCAAATCCCATGGTGACGGTCACGCCGAATGTCGCGTTCAACATGCGGAACGTCCTCGATTACAAGACCGGGCTGGCGAGCGCGTGGAAGGACAACCAGGTCGTCTTCCAGTACTTCGATGACGGCCTGGAATCCCGGCTCATCGCGGACCAGTTCTGGCTTGAAGCGGTCTCGATCAACAACCTGTCGTTCGACACCCGCGTCTGGATCGACGATTTGCGCATCAGGGCGGTATATGGCTGCACCGCCGACATCGATGTCAACGCGGAGGTGAACGTCGCGGATCTCCTGAGCGTCATCAGCGGATGGGGCAAGTGTCCGAATCCGCTCGCCCCGTGCCCGC
>CAZCGB010000126.1:0-7203 GCA_964498045.1 uncultured Isosphaeraceae bacterium | reverse complement strand
TCGCCAATCGCCACCGCCAGGCCACCGGTGTCGACGGCATCGGTGTGATCGGAGTACCCCAGCGACATCGGATCGACGCATCGCATCGCGCACCGAGCCGCCAGCGTCGTTTCATGTTCAGGGGTCGGATACGAACTCACGCAATGCATGAGCGCGTGCGGGTGATCGCCGACCCAGCCCGAAGCCTGCGCGATCTCATCCAGCGTGGCCGCCCCGCAGCTGACGATCAGAGGCTTGCCCGTGGCGCAGAGCGCATCGATCAGCGGCTTGTTGATCACATCCGGCGAAGCGGTCTTGTACGCGTCCCATGGCAGTGAATTCGCGGGTGCGACCAATTCCACGCTGAAGACTGTCACAATCGCGTGCAGTCCATTTGCATGAGCGCGATCGACGATCGGTTTCATCTGTTCAACCGACAGTTCCAAGCCGCGCAGCATCGCAAAGGGATCGGTCGCGCCGGAGCTCTTCTGGTATGCCGCGAGTTTCGCGGCCTTGCTCAACAAGCGATCGGTCTCAAACAACTGCAGTTTGATCGCAGCGGCCCTGGCGTCGGCGGCGGCATCGACCAGGTGCAACGCGCGATCGACCGAGCCGTCGTGATTCACGCCGATCTCGGCGATGACGTACGGCGGAGAATCCGCATTGATGTGCTTGTCGCCGATTCTCATCTGGAATCAATCAACCCAGGGCGTCATCGTGCGCCGACTTGAATGGGTGTGTTGCGCTGCCCTCTCGAAGTCTCTGTGCCTCTGGGGTTCAGCTGTCGGATCATCGCCTCCGCCACCGCGAAGTCCGTGGCGTCATCCACATCCACGACCGGCCCGCCGGAGACGATGCCGCGCCGATCATCGCCCAGAAACGCGTGCGGCTGCCCTGTGACAATCGTGAACAGGCTCTCGCGCGTCACCGCAATCACGCCGCCGTCGGGAATCAGCAGCTTCGGCAGATCCTGACGGCGATACACTGCATTCGGCACATGCGGCACGACGCGCCGCGATTCGTCCAATGTCACCATCCAATATGGATGATGCTTGCCCACATCGCTGTAGCTTTGCACGCTTTGTGCGCCAGTTGAATCCAGCTCGCGCACCGCGCGATCGATCAGGTCATCGGGACGGATGGGCACGTTGGCGTAGAGGATGACGATGATCTGCTCAGTCGCGTGCGACGCCTCCACCGCGTGCCGCACCGCGGAATCGACGGTCGCAGAATCGCTGGCGAGTTCAGCAGGTCGATGTACAACTTCAACACCCATGTCCTTGGCGGCGGCGGCGATTGAATCGCCATCGGTTGAGACGATCACTCGATCGACCGTTTCTGCGTTGTGCGCCTGCGCGATGGTGTGCGCGATCATCGGCTGTCCCGCGAGCAGTTTCGCATTCTTGCCGGGCAACCCCTTGCTCCCTGCGCGGCCGATGACGACGGCAAGCACGCGATGGCCCGAGATCATGAGTCCTGCTCCTTCGCCGCCACGCCGCTTCGCCGCTCTTGCAGAATGCGCCAGAGTTCAAGGACATTCCCACTCGCCGCGATCCCGATGCTTTCGTCGCCGGTGACATCGCCATCGGAAAGCGGAACTGTCCCATCGCACAGAATCGTCATGCGTCGCATCGCTTCGCGCTGCGCAACGCGCGGCGGCGTCACGGCGGGCGTGATGCCGATGGGGCGAGGATCCGTCACCGGCGGATCGTCGATCACCACCGTCCCGAGCATGTGCTGCCAGCGATCGAAGAACGTGTCGATGTCTTCGTAGGTCTCCGCGCGACGCTGCAGGTGCGGAACCACCCAGGGCAACGCCATCGCGCTCGAGCCGGTTTGCGAAGTGAACCGCCGTCGATGCTCGATCAGGTATTCGAGGTTCAGAAGGACGTCGCGAAATCGCTCGACGCCCATCATCGCCTGATAGGTTACGGCGCGATCGGCGTTCACATCCACGCTCACCACATCGACGCCGCTGGCGAGCAGCCGATCGATCATGCTGTGGTCGCAAAACAGTTCGGTCCGGAAGTTCACCGCGCGGAAGCCGGAGGTCTTTGCGGCGCGGATGACGTCATCGAAGTGGGGATGCAGCAGCGAATCGCCGTGGCCGTGCAGGGTCAGGACGAGGTCATCCGCTCCGGTGGCTGTGAGTTGTTCAATGATGTCGCGCGCGAGGCCGACGTCAATCGGACTGCGAGGCGTGCGGCACGGGCCGAGGCTGTGCGCGAACACGCCGCTGCTGCAGCGATGCGTGGTCAGTTCAAGAACAAGGTGTTGAGGCGTCGGGACAGGATCTTCGCCGTTGATCCACGCTCGCCATCGTTGGGAGTCAAACGTCGATCGCGCCAGCGAGGCGCGCATCGCATGCGGCGTCTGCACGCAGGCGTCGCGCGCGATCGGATCGTGCTGCGGCGCGTGTGGTTGATAGACCAGCAGGCCGCCGACGGTGGAAAGGCGATTGCGCTGCGAGAGTTCCTGCATCAGCGACGCGTTGATGACGCAGCCGCAGAGCCCTGGAGGCGACTGGGTGAAGACCAGCCGATGCTGCTGCGGCCTCTCCAGATGACGCCGCACCACGGCGTCGCACCCGCCCTCGCCGATGACGTTGATCAGCGGCCAATCGGGTGCGCACACCAGCGCAGCGGTCAGGTCAAGGCGCATCATCACCGCGCTCATGGTCTGCGGGCAGAGGACTTCGTCGTAGATGGAAGCGCCCGCGATGCCGCCGCGCCAGCATGTGTCGGCAAACAACCGTGCCGCAGCGATCGCCTCCTGCTCGGGCCCGAAGGGCGATTCGCCATCGCAGCGTTCGATCTTCACTGGCAGGTTGATGCGTGAGCGATCCAGAAGAGAATCGACGTCGAAATCCAGCGGCGCGATGAGGACGATGGAATCCAGCGTTGTGGATTCGCCGAGGCGTTCGAGTGTGCATTGCAGCACCCTGCGGCCCTTGAACTCGGCGGCGAGCGAACGGGTGATGCCGCAGCCGCTGCGTGCAGGATCGATGGGAATCAGCGCGGCGACACGGTTCTCAGAACTTGATTCGACGGTCCGCGAAACCGCACGCGTGCCCTGGGCGGCAGGAGGATCGGATGGCGCTGTCGTGGATGACGATTCGTCGAGCGATCGTTGCGCTGCATCAAGCTGCGAAAGCAACTCCGTCGCCGCGTCGGCCAGCCAGCGCACGTTCTCCAAGTCGCGCTCGAGCTGGCGCTTCTGCACCGTCAACGGATCGAGCCCTTGCGCCAGTTGCAGACGGCGATCAGCCTTCATCCGCCGGAACACGCCCATCTGGTTCATCTGATTGAGCAGTTCAAACGCCAGGAACAGCCGCTCGACCTCTTGTCGATTCGCCTCGATGCGCTCAAAGTGCTTCGCCATGCGCCTGGCGTCGGTCTGCTCGACGAGCATGCGCTCGAGAATGCTCTGTGTGTCGCGCGAGACCTCGCGCATGCGCTCCACGTCGCCGCGCAGAATCTCGATGCGCGAGCGCGCGAGCCGCAGGCGTTCGGCATTCAACACGCGACCAGCGGCGGGCAGTGGGGGAAGCGGCTGCCTTGCATGCGTCTGCAGGAAATCCCGAAGCGGCAAAGTGCGCGTGTGCTGCTTGCGCACGCCGCCTTCGCTGGCGTCGATGGTCGTCAGCCCCTTCGCGGCGTACTCGGCAAAATCGCGCTCGAACTGCTGCAGATACGTGTGCATCTGCGCATCGGTGAAGATGCTGCGTCCGTTCACGTCCTGCGTCTTGCGCAGGTGCAGGCGATGCCGCGCGATGCGCTGCCACTCCATCATGGCGATGGTGTTGAATGGATTCAGTTCGGGAGCCCACGAGTCATGAATCGCCGCGCCTGGCGCATAATACAAGCCGTCCGGAAAACCCAGGTCCTGCCCGATCATGGCCACCGGATCGCACCCGAGATGGCGCGCGAGATACATCGCCAGATGCGCGACTGTCGCGCCTGCGGGAAGATCGCCCATCGGCCGCGCGGCGTCGGCGAGAGCCTTGTCGAGAAAACCGTTCGAGCAGCATCGCACCGCGCCGGGAAACGCGTCGATCACCACCGGGTGCACCTTGGGGTCGACGACGAGCGTGACATCCTGCAACAACGCTGGGTCAATGTCCTCGTAAAAGCGACGCGAGATCTCGTGATAGTCGAGCGCGGTGACGAAGTGCGGCCGAATGCCGGCCTGCAACAGAGGACGCAATGCGGTTTGCACGGCGATGATGACGCAGCGGTCGCGCACGCCGCGCTGCGCCAGCAGGCGCATGTTGCGATGCAAGCTCGGGCCGGCGGAGACGACCACGGCCGGGCAGCCGGCAGCTGCGCCTTCCAATTCGCCGACGCCGTTGCCTGCCGCGTAATGATCGATGTTGCGCAGCAGGTTCGAGATCGTGTCCACGCTGCGCATCAGCGTGGTCGCGAGCGTGGTGCGGGCGGCGGCGACGTGCTCATTCAGCGCCCGCGCGAAGCGCATGGCGTGTTCGCCCAGTCGTTCGCGGCTGGGGGGATGCTCCAGAATGTGCACGCCCTGGCCGAGTATCGCTTCCGCGCCGTTGAGTTTGCCCGAAAGCGAACCGCGATCATCCGCATCCGTCACAAACAGCAGCACCGCTTCGCCCAGCCAGCTCGAATGGTCAACCTGCTCGAACACCGCCCGCAACAGCGACAGATCCGGCTCATAGACGACCAGCAGTGCGGATTTGTCGGCCCGCGCAGCCAATCGGCGAACGTGCCAGCCCATGCCGAAGCCGATGATGGCGACGACTGCGTGCTCGACCAGGTCGATGCCGTCCACCAAACGCCCGGCTTCCTCCAATGGATGCACCTTGCTGCATAACTGCCTTCCGCCCAGCGATGCGCTGGGAACGCCGTCGGCGGATTCCCCCAGCGAGAACGTGGCGGCGGGTTCGACGCCGGCGAGTTTCGCCGCGAGGTCGGCATTGCGCTTGCCGAGGCTTTCCAGGTTGGCCTGCAGGAAGATTGAAGCGGTCAGCAGTGGCATGTCGGAGGTCGGAGCGAGCGAAATCGATCCGTTGCGCGCGAAGTGATCGCGCCTTGGCACGGCGATCGTGCGAATGAGTTATCGGCTATTGAGTGGCCCACTCAGCAACGCGAGCGGCATTCACCGCCGCACCAGAATGAGCAATCCCATGCCCGAAGCCCCGCAGTCAAACCTCTTCACCTACCACGTCCTTGAGAATCCGTGGCCTCTGGGCTTGGCGTTACTGGCGATCGCGGCGATCCTGACTTGGATGGGGTTGCGCGAAGGGCTGCGCGGCCGGACACGAACTGGTCTCGTCTTCGGCGTGCTTGGGGCAGCTGTCATTGCGGCCGGACTGGCCGTCACCACGGCGGGCGAACAGGCGAAGCGCTTGACGCGACAACTGGTTGACGCGGCGGTCGCCAAGGATCTGGTGACGGGGATGACGCTGTTCAGCGACGACGCCACGATGAACGCCGGTTCGCCGCAGAATCCGGGATTCGACCGTGAGTTCATCAAGGGCCGATTCGCAGCCCTGGCGGAGCGGCACACCATCGAGTCCAACAGCATCTCGACGCTGCGATACGCGACCATCTCATCAGATGAGGCGGAGGCGCGGCTGGGCTGCCTGACGACGGTGGCGGCGTTCCCCTATCCCAACACTTCGCAGTGGATCATCCGCGTGATGCGTCAGCCTGATGGGCAATGGAAGATCACGCGCCTGACCTGTGTGGCGATCAACGATCAGACTCCGCCGCTGGATCGCATCTGGTGACCACCGTCAGTCGTCAGCCGGCGCGCCGGCCAGAGCGCTGTCGCCGTCGCGCGTGCCGATGGTGATCATCCTGTTCAGCCGCGCCACGCCGTCGCGCTGCGACACGCCGAGGCGGATGGTCTGGCCCGCAAGGATCTTCGCGCCGTTGGGCACGCGAAACGTCCGCGTCTGCGTCTGTCCCGGCTGCAATCCAGCGATGGTCCTGCGCATCTGCCGCACGCCGTCGGCAAGCAGGTCCACATCGAGATTGACCTGCGAGGTCATGCGATTGGTCACCGCCGGACTGATGATGACGTCATCCACTCCGGTCACGGGATTGCGCACGGTGGACCACGCGATGTTGACTTCGATGTCCTTCAAGCCGACGTCGAGGTCAAGATCCATGCGCAGCGTGTGCAGGCGATCGGCGTTGATGGTGATTTCCGTCGCGATGCGCCGCGGCCCGGCGAGAATGCCTCGCTGCGGAATGATCTGGATCGGCAGCCGGGCTTCGCCACGCGCGGGAATCGAGAAGTCCTGCACCAGCGGCGATATCTGCAGGTCCGCCTGGCCCGCCAGCCGCAGCGTGCCGGCGACGATGGTGTCCCAGGGATTTCGGATGACCACTTCGTGCTCATGCACTTTCGATGCCGCGGGCACGAATGATGGCTCGATATGCACGCCGCCGCGGAACAGCAGCAGTTCAAGGCTCACGCCCTGGACAAACACCGGCACATTCCCCAAGGTCAGGCGATGCAAGCCGTTTTCAGGTTCCAGCTCGGACACATTGCCGAATGCGTCAATCACTCGAACTGCGCGGTCCGCCAGCTGCAGGTCGAGGTTGACCGGCTCTGCGGATTGCCCACGATCGCACCAGGCGATGATCGCCGAATCACTTGCGTCCTGCCCGGCGACGGCCCAGACGTGCACTTCCGGCCCGAATGAAAGTTCGCTGACGAACCGGCGGCCGGCGAGCTGCGCGTTGAGCGTGCGCCAGCCGGAAAACACGATGTCGGGAACGGCTGCCGGGCGATCGTCGCCGATCATCGTCCACGGCTGATCGATGATGACGTCTGCGCAGCCGGCCCTCCATGCATTCAAGCCGCGGAGCATGGCGTCGATCAATCGCTGGCGCGGCGAGTATGTCCGCGCCGGCAGCAGTTCCAGCGAGACAATTGGGGATCGCTTTGATGACGTGAGCCAGGGCTCGAAATACTCAGGCAGCGACGACGCGGCGAAGCCGACCGGCACGCGCAGCGCGACCGCCGAAGGCTGCTGATCGTCAATGGGCTGCTGCTCGACCGGCCATGCAATGTGCAGCGCGGGGCCAGGAACGAATGCAGCCAGCGTCTTGCGTGCGGAATCAGCCTGCGCGATCGCCGCATCCGGCACGCCTGCGGCGAAATCCGCGCTCTCTCCCACGATCCATCGATTGATCGTCAAGCCGAAGTGCGTGAGCAGGTCGTCCACGTACGGCCGCCAGCGCG
>CAZCGB010000125.1:0-7231 GCA_964498045.1 uncultured Isosphaeraceae bacterium | reverse complement strand
CCACTTGCGGCCGTCCACTTTCTGCGCCGCTTCATCCCACCCGGCGATGTTGGTGCGAACGTAGTTGTTGAAGTCGATCACGCCCTCGCCCGCGCCCAGGTAGATGCCGACGCGTTTGCGGTTGAGGTTCTTCGCTGACGACAGGCACGCCTGGCTCCACGCCTGGCGAGCGGCGCCCAGGGCGAACTGGATGTTGAGCCCCGCGCCGGCATGCACCGATGGATCATCCACGAACGGCGTGAAGTCGAAATCTCGCACCTGCGCGGCGAAAGTCGTGGGAAAGGTCCCGGCGTCGAATCGATCGATGCGCGACATGCCGCATTCCCCGGCGAGCATGCGCCTCCAGACCGTCTCAAGATCGTGCCCCAGAGGGGTCACCCATCCCATGCCGGTGATCACGACGCGCGGTTGACTCATGGAACGGCAAGTCTAGGGCGAAAACGCCGAAACGTCGAAACGTCAAAACGAACAGATTCTGGCGAGTTCGTCACGAATTCGTTCGTTTCGACGCTTCAACGTTTTTTCATTTCACAGGGTCCGCAGCACGATGGCGGCGTTCTGGCCGCCCATGCCGGTGGAGATCACCAGCGCGCTGCGCAATTGTGCGCTGCGCGATGACGCTGCGCCCGCCAGAAGCCCATCAATAGGATTGGATGTGTTGATGCGCGCGGGAAGCGTCTGCGATTTGAGAGCCATCGCCGACGCCGCCACCGCCACCGCGCCGGAACCCGCCGTGGTGTTGCCGACGTTGGGTATCGCGGTGATCAGCGGAATGCTTCCGACGC
The DNA here is from genome assembly GCA_964498045.1 of uncultured Isosphaeraceae bacterium. GTDB lineage: Bacteria > Planctomycetota > Phycisphaerae > Phycisphaerales > SM1A02 > DATKJG01. The sequence goes on along the minus strand of CAZCGB010000125.1, from coordinate 6,446 downwards.
GATCACCGAAGACCTTGCGGATGGCGGCGGACTCGATGCGATCGACCGCTGCGATGCCCGAGCCGAATGGCGCGATGCAGTCGATGTCGCCCGCGTTCATCTTCGCCGCTTCGAGCGCCATGGCGATGGCGTCGGAGATGCTCTCGCCCTGCTCGTCGATTTCGGTGCCGGTGGCGTCGGCGGAGTAGGACTGTGTGGCGGCGAAGCCCGCGAGTTCGCAATACACCTTCGAGGCGTTGCGGGCCCTGGCGCAGTCCTCGGCTTCCAGCACAATGAGTCCGCCGCCCTCGCCCAGCACGCTGCCCCCGGCGTCACGATCGAACGGCTTGACCGTTCCGCTGGCATCGTTCGCGCCGTCGGCCTTCGCCAACCGCCTGGCAAACGCCTGGCGTAGATGGCCCATCGTGTTGAGCTTGCATTCCGCGCCGCCAGTCAGGCAAGCATCTGCGGCCCCGCGCTGAATCGCGCGCTGGCTCTCGCCCATCGACAGCGTCGCGCTCGCCTCGGCGCACGTGATCGTGTTGCTCGGGCCTTCGCAATCGTGGATGATCGTCACGTGACAGGCCAGCATGTTGGGCAGGTACTTCAGCAGCCACAGCGGCGTGAGGTTCTGCATGCCTGTCGCGCCCCAATGCTTGAGATCAAATGCTCCGCTTGAATCGCGCGACGTCACCAGCGCAGAAGTCAGTTCATCCGCGTCAGCGGCAATGAGACCGGCTCCGATGTGGCAACCAAAGCGATATGCGGGAATGGTGACCGCCGCATCCTCGCCCGCGGCCTTGGTGATCAGTCCCGCATCTGCAATGGCCGCCGCCGCAGCACCCACAGCCAGTTCAATGTCGCGCGCCATCACCTTCGTCGCTTTGCGATAACTTTTGGGCACGATGGAGCGGACATCGAACAGTTCGTCTGCGATCTCGCCGGCGACCTGGCAGGGAAAGCCCGATGGATCAAGCCTTGTGATGCGGCGGATGGCCGAGCGGCCTTCACACAGGCCGTTCCACAACGGATCGATGCCCACGCCCAGGGCGGTGATCGGGCCGAGGCCGGTGATGAACGTGCGACGCATAGGCGGCTAGTGTAGTCGCGAAGTGCCATCAATCGAGGCCCTGCCGCTTCAGCGGCCGGCCGTAGCGCTCGCGTCAGCCGCTGAAGCGGCTGGGCCTTCGGGATCAGGTATCTTCCTTCTTCTCCGGCAAGCCGTTGTCGATCGCGAACTCCATCGCCTCGCAGAAGCGGTCGAGTTCCTCCAGCGTCGTGTACACGTTGGGCGTGATGCGCAGACCGTCGAACTCATCGTGCTTGATGCGCACCGTCAGGATGAACTTCTTGTCCGTCATCCACTCCGAGAGCTTCTGCATGTCCAGGCCTTCGACCTGCACGGTGGTGACGCAGCAGGAGAACTCGGGCTTGAGGCTGGTGTGCAGTTTCACCCGACTGCTTTTGGCAAGCAAACGCTTCGCCCAATAGTCGCGCAGATAGCGCAGGCGGGATTCCTTGTTCGCATCGCCGATGGATTGATGGAACGTCAGCGCCTCGGCGATCGCGAGGAAGTTGGCGGCCGGATGCGTGCCGATCTCCTCGAACTTGCGGATGTCATCGTCCTGCTTCTCCTCCGAGGCCATCAGCGGCCAGAGACCCTTGATCTTGTCGCGCCGCACGTACAGCAGCCCTGTGCCGTGGGGAGCGGTCAGCCACTTGTGCAGGCTCACGCCGTAGTAGTCGCAGTCGAGGTCGCTGATCTTGAAGTTGATCTGGCATAGCGCGTGCGCGCCGTCGACGATGACCGGAATGCCCTTTGTGCGCGCCATCGCCACCACCTGCTTCACGGGCATTATCTGGCCGGTGATGTTGATGACGTGACTCATCAGGATCAGCCTGGTCTTTGGCGTGATGTTCAACTCGTACTGCTTGACGATGTGATCGACGTCCTCGCAGGGAATGGGAATCTTGAACTGGCGATACGTCAGGCTGTCACGGCGGACGCGCTGGCGGAATGTCGTCACCATGCGCGGATAGTCCTGCGTGGTGGTGAGCACTTCGTCGCCCGGCTTGAGATCGATGCCCTGCTGGCAGATCTGAAGTGATTCAGAGGAGTTGCGCGTGATGGCGATTTCCTCTGGATCGACGCCCCAATGCTTCGCCAGCCGTTCGCGCACCACTTCCTTGTGCGGCTCCTGGATTTTCCAGAGGGCGATCGGCGGCGGCGTGGTGTTGGCGAAGTCCAGATGCCGCTTCATCGCCTCCTGCACGATGGCCGGCGAAGGCGACACGCCGCCGTTGTTGAGGTTGACCCACGTGCGATCGATGGTGAACGCCTGCTGCACGCGGGCCCAGAAGGCCTCATCGCGGGCGACGTCTTCGGGGGAGGCGTTCGATGGGGCGACGAGCGTCGCCGCGGCCGCGACTGCGCGGGCGATCGTGGTGGATTGAGCGGCAGCCCCCCCGCGCGCAGCGAGTGCGCCTAGCGCGACGGGTGTTGCGGCGATCGAACCGAGCGCTTCTCTGCGAGTGAGCATGTCTTCGATCCTGCGCGGCTAAGCCGCAAGCGGCTGGAGGTCTCATTCCCACGGGACGGGCGCGCTCGCGCCCAGGCCAGGACCGAGGATGATCGCGTTCTGCAGCATCCGTCCCGTGCCTTCCATGTAGGCGCGGAAGAACGGGTTGCCCGCGAAGAGGATCACCTGTCCGTTGCCCAGCGACTCGCGCGTCGCGTAGGCCGTGTCGGCGATGCGCTGACGCGCCTCGGGCCAGAGCAGTCCGCTCAAGCGCAGTTCCTTCGCGCCGACGAACCGCGCCGCAGTCTGCACCGGCGGCTTGCTCAGGAAACAATCGCTGCCCGCGAACAGCACCGGCAAATCCTTGCCCAGGCCGTACGCGAGGAATTGATCGGGATCGAGTTCCACGCGCAGGAACGCGCCCTGCGGCGAGAAGCGCGTCGCCCACGAATCCCAGCGCTTGAGCTCATCGCCTTCCAGTGTTTTCTCGCGACCAGCCTCCGGCGCACTCGCCGGCTGCGACGCCGGCGCGGAAGTGGCGCCAGTCCACACCAGCGTGGAATCAACCTTGACATCGCGCGACGCCCGCTCGCGCTGCACCGCCTCGGCGTACACCTTCAACTGATCAAGCCCGTCCTCGCGCGAGCGCACCTCTGAAAGACCGCGCTTCTCATTGGCGAGGAACGCCCCCGCGTTGCCGCAGGCGATGAGCGTGCCGCCCGCCTCGACCCAGGCCTTGATCGACGCCAGCACGCCGTCGGTCAGCACCGCGCCGAAGCGGCCGCCGTCGGGGATGATCAATACGTTGTATCGCCGCAGATCCACTCCGCCGATTGACTGCATGTTCAGCGGCGAACACGGCAGGCGCAGGCGATTGTCGATGAGGAACCACGTCGAGCCGAAGTCGTTGACGTCGATGGGCCACTGCGAGGCGACCGCGATGCGCGGCCGCTGCAGCAGCGTGAATTTCTGCCCGCCAAGGTCCGGGCCGTCCTGCACCAGCGCGGTCTGGGCCGGATGCGGCGCGACCTTCGTCATCTGGATCGCCGTTTGCAGTTTCTGTGCGACGTCGGCGTCGTTCTCAAGCCGGCGAATGAGCATCGATCCGCGCTCGTAGCGGTGGCCGTCGAACGTGAATGGCTCGATCGCCGCGCGCATCTGCACGCCCGCCTGCATCAGCCGTCCGGCGACGCGCAGCGCATCTGATTCGGCGATGTCGATCACCCAGCCGAACGCCGCTGGCGTGGCGGTGACATCCGGCTGATTCACCATGTCGAAGCCTTCGAGCGAATCAGCGCGGTCGGCCGCGATCTTCACATCCGGAATCGTGTCCGCCCAGTAACTCTCCAGGCCGTACGCCATCGGCAGGTTCCACGCGGTCACGTCGTAAGAGCGCGTGCCCTTGCCCTGTTCAATGTCGCGGCGTTCCTCCAGCAGGAACGCCTCGGTCATTTGCGGATCGAAGCCGAGGATCGACCGCGCCAGCCGACCGCGCGGCTGATTGGCCTTGACCATGAGCGTCAGCGCGGGCATTTCGCGCGCGACATGATCGACGCCCCACATGTCCGTGACATCCTGCGCAGTGAAGGCTTCGGCCGCATAGGTGAACTCGATGCCATGCGCGGTGAGCACGTCGATCAAGTGCCTCCGCCGCGCGTGATCTTCGCTGGGCGGCAGCAGGAACACGCCGGCCTTCGCGAAATCGGGCCCGCTCGATGTGCGCATGTCGGCGACGAAATCGCGCAGGATGTCGGTTCGGTTCGCCTGCAGCGTGTGCAGGTTCGCGAGGCTGCTGACGACGTTCATCTCGACCGCGTCGTGATAGGTCCGGGCCTTGCCGTAGGCCTGCATCACGCTTGAGCCGTTGGCCTGCGCCTGTTCGTAGAGGAGGCTGATCGCGCCGGTGAGGTTGGCCCACGCGTTGGTGTAGCCGGGGTACCAGTCGTCCAGCCATTCGCGGGTGTAGTAGCTCCAGCCATGTTGATCGAACGCGCCGCCCTGGTCCTGCGAGAATTTCTTGCGCCACTTGAGATTGTTGCTGGAATAGCGCGGATTGATCGGCTCGCGCGGCGGATCGAAGAGATACGTGTCCAGCGCGCCCTGCTCATGCGAATCGACCTGGAAATGCGGATTCCACGCTCGCAGCGCGGCGATGCGGCCCTGTGTCTCAGGCTGCGTCATCGGCAGCCAGTCGCGATTCATGTCGAAGAGATAGTGATTCGTGCGCCCGGCCGCCCACAGCGCATCGTGCTGCATCGCCTGGTAGTCGTCGTTGGGGACCACGCCGATCATCGTGCGCAGGTTGCCAAGGTATCGCTCGCGGCCGTCGGGATTCTGCATCGGATCGATGATGACGACGACCTTGTCTCGCAGTTTCGTCGCCGCGTCGTCATTGTCCGAAGCCAGTCGATACATCAGCTGCAGCGCGCTGTCAGCCGGGGAAATCTCGTCGCCGTGGATCGAATACGCCATCCACGCGATCGCGGGAAGTTCGTCGATGATTCCCTCCGCATCCGCGTCGCTGAGGGTGCGCGGGTCGGCGAGCTTCGCGTTGTCGGCCTTGATCTGATTCAGTCGCGATTGATTCGCGGCGCTGGTGATGATGATGTGATAGAGCGTGCGGCCTTCATGCGTCTTGCCGTGCTCCTCCAGCGAAACCAGATCGCTGGCGGCATCGAGCGCCTGCATGTACTCCACCATCTCGTCGTAGCGCACCGGCCGATCGCCCGACTCGAAGCCGAGCACATCCTTGGGCGAGGGAATCGGCTTTGCAGTCTGCGCGGCGGCAGGCGGGTTCTGGCGGGGAGCCTGCGGCGCGGCGGTGGTGCTCATGCACCCGGCCAGCAGCAGCGCCGCGGCGGCGAAACCATGCGCCATCCATGATGGCTGACAAGCAAACATCGACGCGCAGCGGACGCGGCCAGCAGGCATGAGCGATCCTCCGTGAGGTGAACGCTCAATATACCGGCGAGGCCGTCGATCGGTCAGGTCGTTCTCGACAGGCGCAGCTCATCGCGAATCTCGCGCAATGCGGCGATGTGCGATTCGCTGAATCGCGTACTGCCACCGGTCGTCGCGCCATGGCCGTCATGCGCATGATCCTCATCGCCCAGCCCCGCCGTCTTCGACAGGCGCAGGCGCGCGAGAATGCGATCGCGCAGTTCCGGGGCGTTACTGATGCCTTCGATGATGCCCATGTGCGTCATCGTTGCTCCGCCTTTGCCGTGGGGCCCGCCGCTGCCGCCGCCCGCGGTTTCGACGATGAGGTTGGCGATGCCGAAGTGTCGCTGCACCGGCCCCTGCTGCACTTTGACGTTCTGCACGTTCTCGAAGGTGATGGTGGTCTCGTGGATGATCCAGATGCCGCGACGCACGCGCAGGCTGCGGTCGGAGATCACGTACCACGTCGAGTCGTAGCGCAGGTGAATGGCGACGTACGCGATGATGTCGGGCACAAAGATGATGACGAGCGCGATCGGGGCGATGATCGCGGAGACCCACCACAACCCGTTCGCGCACAATGCCCATGAACCCGCCAGCCAGGCGATGGTCAGCGGAATGTCCGTGAAGCCCATGAACAGCCAGAACAGGAAGCTGAGGTATTTCAGGAATCCCTCAGCGGGCTGGAAGCGCGCGATGAACTCACCCTCGCGCACCGGCAGGTCGGGCGGATGATCCGGCACGCGCAGCCAGTCGACGATCACGCGCCAGATGCCGCGGTAGATCCATTCGGTGGATGTGTGCACGGCCTTGTTCATGCGTTACGTCCAGCGGAAGGCCCAGCCATTTCAATCGTTCCTTTGCGCATTTCGAAGCGCGCGAAGCTCATCGCGGATCTCGTGAAGCAGCGCAAGGGCCGCGTCGTCTGAACCTGCAGCGGAGTGCGTCGCCGCCCCGGTCCCATCGATCTCATGGTGCTCCTTCGCGCCGCGCATCTTGGAATACAGG
>CAZCGB010000124.1:0-7266 GCA_964498045.1 uncultured Isosphaeraceae bacterium | reverse complement strand
CATCCAACGGCCAGTACGCGTATGTGGCGCATGGAACATCGGGCGACGTGCAGGGCTTCAACATCAATGCCGCGACCGGTGAGCTTGCAGCCATCGCCGGTTCGTACTACGACGTCGGCTCGCAAGGCCAATGCAGCCGCATGGCTGTGCTGAACAATCGCCTGTACGTGCTTCGGTACTACTCGAACCCCACGCCCGGCGACGGGGTGCTCAGTTTCCAGATCAATGCCGACGGCACGATCACCCAGATCGGTTCGGTCATCAGCACCCAGGGCAGTCTGCCGTGGGACATCGTCGCCTGGCCCGGGCTTGAACTTTGCCCGGCCGACGTGAACGGCAATGGCACCGTCGATGTCGCGGACCTGTTGCAGGTCATCACCAGTTGGGGGCCATGCCCCAATCCCAAGGCATGCCCCGGCGACGTCGATGGTTCGGGCACAGTGAATGTCGCCGACCTGCTTGCGGTGATCACAGCATGGGGTGCGTGCCCGAATCAGTGACGCGGCGTGCGGATATTGGCCATCGTCTGGCATGATGGGCTTTGGTTTCCGAAGTCCGGGGATTGTGCTATAACGCCCGTTTTGATGGGAGTTCTGTGATGCCCGAAACGATGTCTCCAAGCCGCGAGCAAATCTTCGAGAGTATCCAAGGGGTGCTTGAGGAAGCCCTCGGGGCCGACGCCGAGGACATCACCCCTGACGCCACCCTGACAGGCGACCTTGAGGCTGAGTCCATTGACTTCCTCGACATCGTCTTCCGCCTCGAAAAGAAGTTCTCGACGCCCACCAAGCCGTTCAAGATCAGCCAGGGCGAGCTCTTTCCCGAGAACCTGATGGAGAATCCCGCGTGGGTGTCCAACGGCAAGTTCACCGATGAAGGCCTCGCGATGCTCAAGCAGCGCATGCCGCATGTCGACTTCACCAAGTTCGAGCACGACCGCGACGTGAACAAGGTGGGTGAGCTGATCACCGTCAAGAGCCTGGTGGACTTCGTCGAGCGCAAGCTGAAAGCCTGACGGCAGAGTCGAAATTCGAAATGGCCAAGCTGTCCAACGCTCCCTTTCGATCTCTGACATTCTGAATTTTCGAATTTCACCCAATGCGCTGGATGTGGATTGACCAGATCGTCGAACACGTGCCGGGCCAGCGATTGTGCGCCGTGAAGAACGTCTCGCTTTCGGAAGACCACCTGCACGACCACTTCCCGGCTTCGGGCGGCGGGCCGGTCATGCCGGCATCGCTCATGATCGAGGGCATGGCCCAGACTGCCGGAATCCTCGTCGGCTCCATCAATCGCTTCAAGGAAAAAGTCATCCTTGCGAAGATCAATTCCGCGCGCTTCGACAAGGACGTTTTCCCCGGCCAGGCCATCCGCTATGAAGCCCGCATCGAGCGCATCGACGCCCAGGGCGCATCCACGCATGGCGTCGTGCGGCGGCTCTCGCACACAGGCGACAACGCCGGCGCGTGGGAAGACATCGGCACGGTAGATCTCATGTTCAGCCATCTCGATCAGAACATGGCGGGCCTGGAGTTCCCGGAGGAGAACTTCGTGTTCTCAGACAACTTCAAGATGCTCTTGCGCGCAGCGGGCATGGCGCACGACCAGCAATGAAGCCGGCTCTGTCCTGCCGATGCATGGGCATCTGCGTAGGGCGAGCTCAATCGCATGAAGCAAACACAGCGGCCTCCCGCACGAATGCGGGAGGCCGTTGTTCGCATGCCCGGTCGCGGCGCGCTTCTGCGACGCCGCGACACGCGGGCCAAAAGGCCCCGACCGGGGAGGCAGACCGATCCGGGGCCGATCCAGGGGGCTGTACCACCCATCGGAAACAAGAGTCGAATACGCATCGCGCCCGTGCAAGGCGTTCGCTGATTTCCCGTGTCAAACTGTGACGGTTGCGCGGAATGCTTTCGAAGGCTCGCGCGTCTGTAGAATGTCGGCGAGCGCCCACGTGCCGGCCTCCCGGTTCCCCGAGGCAGCTGCCGCTCATCGAAGGAGGCGACCAGACATGAGGCGGGTCCGAAATCAACATGTGCGTGCATACGCGGCGTTCAGCGCGTCGCTTGCCTTCATCGCCTGCGCGCTCGGCGCCACGCCTCTGGATGACACGCCGGGCTGCAACGGCGATGTGCGCCAGCGCGCCGCGCCGGGCCCCCTGGGCTACAGCGACCGGCACGACGGCGGCGACCCGCGATGCGAAGGCCTGTATCAGCGCGATGTCGCCGCGGACAACCTGCCCGAAGTCGCCCCCATGTCGCTGGTGCTTCGCGCACGGCCGTTCACGCCTTCCGACAACACCGTCATCGCCCTCGCCTGGCCTCACGTCCGCGCGCCGGTGTCGCTCTGCGCACGGCACACCGTTGACAGCATCCTCTATCGCATGGACACGCAGAAGCAGGTGGGCGACACGCCCGACCAGCCCATCGCGGCGTGCGACGAGTTCAAATGGCACACCGGCGTGCTGGAGCAGGTGGGCAAGCAGTACGCGGGATTCGACCTCGCGAACCTGCGCGTGCTGGCACAGGTGAACGTGCCGCTGACGGGAGAGATCGCTTCGCAATTCCCCGAAGCCATGCGCGGCAAGCCGCTGCTGCTGCCGCTGCTGGTGAACGCGCCCGACGCCGTTCCCGCCGAGGGTGGCACAGACGAATCCAAGACGGTGCGGCTGGCGCTGGCGTTCCACACCAACCGCGAGCTGCGCGATGTGAAGCTGCGCTGCACGCCTCTGAATCCCAAGGACGGCGAAGCGGTGATTCGCGAATTCCCCACCGTGCCCCGGGGCGTGTTCGCCGTGCGCAACCTCGACCTTCCTTCCACAGGCGACTACTGGATGGTTGAATTGACGTTTCAGTTCCATCACGATGACCAGTGGGAGCAGGATCGCACGCTGTTCTACCTCATGACGCCCAGCAGCGCGTGCGCCCGATGGGCCGAGAGTTCCAAGTAGCTTCCGCCCCTTCGCCGTCATCCTCCAGAAACGCCCTCAACCATGACGGCCGCCGAAACCCACGCCCTTCCGCCCGCGCCATCGCTCGACGCCATTGACATCTCCACGCTGCGCGCCCGCTGGTCGCAGCTCGCCGGCGAGATCGGTCGCGACCTTGAATCGGGCAACTCCGTCACCGTCGCGCGGAGCATGCAGCAATTGGCGAACCTCGAGGCGTACATCGCGCTGGTCGAAGCGCATCAGCACGCGCATCGGCCGAAATGGCGGCAATGGGATTTCTGGCGCCGCGTGATTCTCGTCCTGGCCGTCGCGCTGACGCTCACGCTGCTGTTCATGGCGTTCACGCATCCGGCCCGCGTCACCGCGCGCATCGACGTCCTTGCGTCCTCCGTCGCATTCGTCTGCGATGAGGAAGTTCGCCTGCCCTTTGGCGTGCGCTTCGAGACCATCAGCGTCAGCGGGCTGCAGCGCCTGGAGTTTCCCGCCGCGCAGGGCCCGCGCGTGGTCACCGGCAAGGACATCGCCGTCAGCAACGACATGCAGGGCTCCGGACGGCTCGATTGGATCACCATCCCGGCCGGCGCGACGGTGCGCTGCCGCTCCAGCGGCCGCGAGATCGGCGTGAACGTCTTCACGCCGTATTGGGACGACAGCGCCATCGTCACGGGTTCCGCGAAAAGCCTCGCCAGCACGCCGCCGGCGATCCGATGGAACCTGCCTGCGACCTCCACCATCAACGTGCGGGCCGGCGAAGATGGTGAGAACGAATCTGTGGCGCTCTCGGGCGGCGCCGGCGAGCATGTCAACGTCGAAGGTCTCGCGCCGATTTCCTCAGGGCGGATGGACGTGACGATCCTGCTTGCAGGCGATTCCCCAGTCGCATCGCAGCCGTTTCAATTGTCGCGCCTGAGCGGCATGCGCATCTCCTCGCTCATCTGCACCGACGATAACGAGGTCGCGGTCCGGCGTCGCTCGACCATCCTTCGCGGCGAGGTGCGCTTTCCCGAAATCGAAGTGCCTCCCGCCGTGCTCGAGGAAGCGACACGTCTGACCGTGAACGACTTGGACGCGTCGCTGGTCCGCGTCGAACTGCAGCGCGAGGGCGTGCGGCTGGTCTGCGAAGGCGAGTCGGGCGACATCCGGGCCGGTCGCGACGACCAGAGGTCCCTGCTGCCCTCGCGTTTGGAGTACCTCTTCGCGCGGCGCTTCCGCATGTACGTCACCGGCGTGCTGCTGTACGCGGTCGTGTTCATCGTCGCGCTGCTCAAGGGTGAGAAGCAATCCATCGGCGAGGGCTTCCGCCCGCACGCGCTGATGGGCATGGTGCATGGCGGAGGACACTTGTGAACTCACAACGCCTTTGTTCGTCACGCAAGGCCCACGGATGGCCGTCCGTGGGCGTTCGATGCGCAACGATGCTCGTGTCGCTCGCGATGCTGTTGATTTCGCGCAGCGCCAGCGCGCACGACGACGACATCACGCTGGCTGACGACATCGAACGCCGCATGGTCGCCGTGCGCATCGTCGATGCCGCGATGAACGACGTCATCGCCTACGGCTCGGGCATGATCATCGGCGAGCGCGAGGGCGAGTTCTTCATCACCACCGCCAAACACGTGATCACTCCCACAGGCATGAAGCCGGAGGAGTTCCACATCGAAGTGCGCTTCTTTCGACGCGATGAATGGATCCGTCTGACGCAGCCGGCAAAGGCTTCCGAGAAGCGCGATCTGGCGGTGCTGATCGCGCCGGTGAAACTTTCGCCGTACGAGCCCCGCACGTTGGAAACCACGCTGCCGGTCGCGGCTGTCGATGCGCTGCCGCAGTTGAAGGATGTCGCCATCTTCGGCGTCGATGTCGAGGACAAGCGCACGATCAAGCGCCGCGCCGGCACGCTGGCGAACCTGGACGGCGAAAAGATCATCTTCGACGCCGCCGACGTGAAGCCCGGCTGGTCCGGCGGAATCGTGCTCAACGAGCTCGGCCTGGTCGGCATGATCGTGAGCGAAGGATCTGGTAAGAGCGGCCACCAGGCGCTGGCGTTCACCGCGCTGCTTGATGATTTCAAAGCCATGAACGTGCCGCTGTCGGTGCGCACCGAACCGCTGCTTGCCGCGCTGGATTCCGTGCGGAAGAGCGGCCTGGCGATCGCGGTGTTCACCTGGGATGAGTCCTCGCCGCAGCGGCTCGTCGGCGAATGGGGCGCGATCCGCCTCGTCGCGCAGGACGGGCTGAAGTTCACCGGCGACCTGCTCACGGTGCGCTCGGGCGGTGCGCCGTGCGTGATCGAGCCGCGCGGCAGCGAACTCGTCGCGACCTTTCCCGCACGGCTGCTCTGGCGCAACACCAGTCAGAACGATCCGCCTGCGCGGACATTTTCAACGACCAGCGATGTCGCGATCACGGGCATGATCGTCCTCAAGTGCGTCGTGTCCAAGGCCGTGACCTACCTGGCGATCCCCACCGGCCGCAGCGAGATGCTCGGCGCGGCGATCGTGCGCGCCGCGGCGGGCAACGACTGGACGCGCGTGGCCTTGCCGAACGAGTTCATGCAGGGATTCTCGCTGCAAGGCCAGGCTGACGAGATGCTTTTCAACGGCGCGCGCCCGGCATTTCCACTGGCCTTTCCCAGAGCCGGCGCGGTGTGGACGATTGCGCTCGACAAGGGCGCGGGCGAATCGCTGCTGCGTGCCCGGGTGCGCGTGGGCGACGGCGCGGCGCGCATGAAGGATCGAGACCGGGCCGCGTACGACTCGCAGCGCGCCGTGATCAAGGACCCCGACGGCCGCACCGAGATCAACCAGAAGAAGGTCCGCGCCGACGGCGAACGCACCAGCAACTGGGCGGTCAAGGTGCCGCAACGCTTCGGCATCTGGTTCGAGGGTGATCTGTCGCGCACCGCCGTGCCCATCGTGATTGAGGCGGCGGTGGTCGAGTACGAATGAATCAGTCGGGGATTGGGGTTGTGGATTCCGGATCGGCGCTGGCGCGGAGTTGACCCTCGCCGCTTGCGGCTGGGGTCGCACTTCCCCCCGCCCGACTTCCGTGATCCGCAATCCCCACTCAGATTCGGCTTACAATCCAACCCTTATGCCTCCCGCCTCCCTGCGTGCGCACATCGCCGTCTACGCCGGATCGTTCGATCCGATCACACTCGGCCACCTCGATGTGCTGCGCCGCGCGCGCAGGCTGTTCGATGGCATTGTCCTGGGCATCGGCCGCAATCCCGACAAGTCCTCGCTGTTTTCGCCCGAAGAGCGACAGGAAATGGCGCAGATTCTCGTCGATGAAATGCTCGAATCCGAACCCGACGGCTGCACCGTGCGCGTGGAGCGCTACAGCGGACTGACCGTCGATTTCGCCAAGCACGTGCACGCGGCGGCGATTCTCCGCGGCATCCGCAACATCACCGACCTCGCCAGCGAAACCCAACTCGCCATCACCAACCGCCAGGTGGCCGACATCGAGACGGTGTTCATCGTCACCGGCGAGGCGTACGCGTTCACCAGTTCGAGCCTGATCACGCAGATCGCCGCGCTGGGCGGGCCGCTGGACCGCCTTGCGACGATCGTGCCGAAACTGGTGATCGATCGGCTGCGCATCAAGCGCGACGATCCTAGCCATCCGCTCAGCCGGCTGGCGCGCGATCAGCACGTCGAATGAAACGCCGAATCGCCGAAAAGTCGAAAAGTCAAAACGTCGAAACGAACAAATTCGCGCTGTCCACCAGGTCCTGGTTGGCGACGTGGCGATGGCTGTCGAAGATGACGACGCATCCGATTCGGTTACCATCGAAGTCAACCGGCCATGTTTCTTCGTTTTGACGTTTTGACGTTTTGACGTTTCGACTTTTCGGCGTTCCCCATGCTTCCCCAATTCCGCATCATCTCCATCGGCACGCTCGAAGCGCATCCGCTTTGGAACGAAGGCACGCCGGTGCGCACCGGCCACGCCACCACCACGCTGATTTCCGCCGGCGATGAGCACATCCTGGTGAACCCGGCATTGCCCGCGCAGGCGCTTGCGGCGCGGCTTTCGGAGCGATCGGCCGTCCCCGCGGACGCGATCACCGCCGTGTTCATGACCTCGTTCCAACCCGATCATCGCCGCGCGCTGCGCATGTTCGAAGGCGCGCGCTGGCTGCTGCACGAGCCGGAGAAATTCGCCGCGGCGGCCTCGCTGCGCGACGCCCGGGCAGAAGCCGACGACGCCGGCGACCAGGAACTCGTCAGCCACTATGACCGCGAACTGAGCCTGCTCGAACGCTGCGAGGCGATTCAGGATTCGCTCGCTCCGAAGGTTGATCTCTTTCCCTT
>CAZCGB010000123.1:0-7278 GCA_964498045.1 uncultured Isosphaeraceae bacterium | reverse complement strand
CAATTCCATCGGCATCTGTTCAAACCTGTACTTGCCGACGATGCGCTTCAACAGGTCCGGCGTGATGGCGACGTCCTTCGCGACGGGCTTCTCGACGCCGAGCGCCGCGTAGACGATCTCATCGCCGACGCGATCGGAACTCACCGGCTCGCCGTTGCTCAGCACGGCGATGAAGACCTTTTCATCAGGCAGCCAAAGCAGCATCGAGTTGAAGCCATTGATGCCGCCGTTATGCCAGACGCGTTTAGGCTGGGTTTCGGAATCAATGGCGATGCCGAAGCCGTACGGCTGCGGCTTGCCGTCGTTCAGGACCGTCGGCGTGATCATCATCTCAAACGATTCGGCCGAGACGACCTTGCCGCTGGTCAGCGCCATTTCCCATTCGATGAGCTCTTCCGCGGTGGAGATCAGCGAGCCCGCCGCGAACGGCTGCGTCATGCCCAGCGGCGCGGCATTGACGAGTTTGCCCTTGTCGATGGAGTACCCCTGCGCACGATTCCTGATGATCTCGCTGGAGACTTCGTAACTCGTGCGATCAAGTTTGAGCGGCGTGAAGAACTCCTCCTGCAGATACTCGGCGTAACTCTTGCCCGTGATCTTCTCGATGATCATGCCGAGGATGTAATAGCCGGTATTGTTGTACCGCCACTCGTCGCCGGGCTTGAAGTCGAAGGGCTTGTCCTTGACCAGCGCGAGCATCTGCTCGTGCGTGAGGTCCAGCGGCTGGGTCTTCTCCCACTCCTCGCCGATGTCGGTCATGCTCTTGATGCCCGAGGTGTGGTTGAGCAGGTTGCGGATGGTGACGACGTTGCCCTGCATGGGATAGTCGGGCAGGAACTTCGTCATCGGGTCGTCGAGCGCGAGCTTGCCTTGCTCGATGAGGCGCATGATCGCGGCAGCGGTGAACTGCTTGGTGATCGACCCGATGCGGAAGATGGTCTGCGCGTCGGCGGGCACGTCGAACTCGACGTCCGCCAGGCCGTAGCCCTTTGACAAGACGATCTTGCCGTCGCGCGCGATGGCGACCGACAATCCCGCGGCCCCGGGTTTCCCGAGCGCCTTCGCCACAATCGCGTCGACTTTCGAAAGCAGCTCCGCGTCCGAAGGCGGCGCGGCGCGCAATGCCGGCGAAATGAAGAACAACGCGGTGAACGCCATCAAGACAAGAGCGGTCAAGCGGCGGCGCGACGACATGCGGGCATCTCCTGTTTCCATGCGGCGATTGTTGGGAATCCGGCGGCGGCACTTTCACGTGCAACGGTGCAATGAGCGACCCTGCAAGCCCTGTGATCCCAGGCATTTCAGCGCTCGCCGACCGCCTGCGCTATTTCTTCTGCGCCGTCGCGTGCCAGCCCGTGGGGGTGTGATACCTCACCGGCGCTGCCGAGGCCAGGCGAACATCGTCCACAACGAAGTAGCACTTGTCATCGATATCGCGTGCGACCTTCACCACCTCCATCGCTCCCCTGCGCGGCACCTCGATGAACAGCAGCTCCACATGCCCGTCGCGACCACGGCCATCGAACTCGGTGACCTGCCAGCCGCTCTCGCGCAGCATCGCGGCGATCTCGCGGCCCTTGCGGCTGAACACGCGCACCACCTGCTCGCCGAATGCGATGCGCTGCTCCACGGTGATGCCCACCCACGAGCCGGTCGCCGCGCCGATCGCATACGCCACCGCATACGCGGGGTGGGTGAGGTTGGCGATGACCTTCGACACCACCAGCACCCACACCAGCACTTCAAAGAAGCCCAGCACCCACGCACGGCCCTTGTGACCGTTCACCACGCATACGGTGCGCAGTGTGCCAAGCGACACATCGCAGATGCGGGCGAGAATGATGAGCAGGCAGTTGCCGAAGACGATCCAGGTCATGCGACGATCCTTGCGGGCCAAACGAAACATCCGTGGAAATCGGGCGAGTCGCGATGGTATGCGTCCTGCTTCATGCGGACGACGATGCGATTCGCGGAAGAATGGATGGATTTGGGAACCCTTTCAGCCGCTGCGGGCTTTGATATGCAGTGATGCGCTCGATGACCATTGAACTCACCGCCGACCCGATCGACGCCAACGTCGAATTCGGCAACCAAGCGATCACCGAGGCCGGCGAGCGCGATCTCGTCGAACGCGCCCGCACAGATCCGCACGCCTTCGCCAACATCTACCGCCTGCACAGTTCGGCGATCGCAAACTACCTGCATCGCCGCACCGGCGATGCGCATGCGGCCGAGGACCTTCTTTCAGAGACGTTCCTCGCGGCAATGAAGTCACTGCATCGGTTCCGGCACAACGGCACGCCGCTGCGCTTCTGGCTGTATCGGCTGGCGACCAACGCCGCAAACCGATGGGTGCGCAAGCATGCCCGACAGAGGCGGCGCGAGACCGTCCGCGCCATCGCGCCTGACGCCCGCGCCAGCGACAACAACGGCAAGCGAGACGCCGCGTTCGTCACGCGCGCCTTGCAGCAGCTTTCCAGCGACCATCAATCCGTGCTGGTGCTGCACATCGTCGAAGGATTGACGCTGGAGCAGGTCGCGCAGGTGCTTGGCGGCCGTGTGGGCACGGTGAAATCACGATTGTTCCGCGCCCGCGACGCGCTTCGTCAGGAAGCGCACGCGCTGGCCGCCGAAGACGTCAGACCCATCCGCCCGATGAAAGCCGCCACGCCATGAACCATTCGACCGATGTAATCACAAGCATGCTCGCGCCGCTTCGCGATGAGGCCTGGCCGGGCGGAGCCTCGGGCCACGCCGGCGTCGAAAGTCGAGTACTCGCAGCGCACTGGGCGCAGCGCGCATCACGATGGCGGGCGATGATCGCTTTCGTATCGCGGCACCGACTCGCCGCCGCTGCGCTGGGCCTTTCGCTGCTTGCAGGCGGGGCGATCGCCGGCACGTACCTGTTCAACCGCCTCTACAGCATCACCATCAGCGACGATCAGGGCAACGTGCTCAGCGCGCCGCGGATCCTCGTCGCCCCCGGTCAGAGCGCATCGATCTCGATCGGCGATCCGAACGATCCCGCAGGCGTGCTCAAGGTCGACATTGACGGCGAAGGCAACGTCACGTCGAATCGAGATGACGTGCAAGTCGACGTGGATGTAACGGACGTGCCGGAGCGCAAACCATCCTGATCGAAGACCGTCTCACTTCAGCTTGGGTTTGTCCCAGATCTCAGGGCCGACCTTCTTGCCGGTCTGCTGGGCCAGCACCATCGGAAGCATCTCGTTCATCTGCTCCGGAGTCGCGCCGCCGCCCCGCGCCATCTGCTGCGAAATCAACGACTCGGTCTCACTGATCAAGGGCGACAGATCGACCTTCCACACGCCATCTACCTTGGTGAAGCGGATCGGCAGCTGCGCGGGATTGCCGGCCATGGAGAGGTCGCCCTTGGCGACTTCGCCGTCCACGCGGATGTTGCCGAGCGTCAGTTTCGTGGGATCGCCCGCCGAGTTCATCCAGCCGTCGGCCATTCCGACCATGAGCAGCTGGCTGCCGTTGAGCGTCCGCAGATACGCCGGGTCGACGTTGATGCGCGTGGTCAGCACGAGCATGCGCTGAAGCAGCGGGAGGGTCTTGACCGTGGAGGCGTCGGACTCCAGCGCGTGCGTCCTGACGCTCTCGTAATACGAGATCGTGTCGGAGTTCATCAAGGCGACAGCGTTGGGGCCGTCCTTGGCGATGCTCGCCGCCACCCATTTGTCCCACGATTGCTGAACGCGTCCCGACTGATCGTCGCCGCATCCCTGCAACGCCGAAGCGCACACGATGACCAGCGACACAACCAATGTGCGCACAACGCCTGCATGCAGCATGTTCCAGCCTCCTCAATGGCGCGTCTGGCGACGGCGCACAAGATGACATTTGAGCGTGACGACGATTGTTACGCTATTGGAAAATCCCGTCCAGCAACTCCACCACGCCCTGGCCCTGCGTCGCGATCGTCTCGAAGATCCTCCGTCCGCTCGAAACGTCGCGCAGTTCGCGCACAAGCTTGTTCTCGCCCGGGAAGTCGGCCTTGTTCACCACGAACACGTCGGCGATCTCGAGGATGCCCGCCTTGTCCATCTGCACCGCGTCGCCCATGCCGGGCACAACCACGACCGCGGTGCGATCGACGAAGTTGCGGATCGCGACATCGTTCTGGCCCGCGCCGACGGTTTCGATGATGAGTTTGTCGAACCCCGCCCCTCCAATCAACTCCACGATCGCCGGCAACGTCGTGTAGTCTTCGCCGATGATCGCCAGCGATCGGTAGAAGACGTTCTCGTCGACGCTGTTGAAGTCGACGCGCAGTCGATCGCCCAGCAGCGCGCCGGAGGTGATCGGCGACATGGGATCGAACGCGACAACCGCCATCTTCCAGCCGCGGCGGACCGCTTCGCTGCACATCGCCGCGGTCAGCGTGCTCTTGCCCGCGCCGGGCGCGCCGGTGATGCCGACGACCTGCGCGGGCCTGCCGCCACGCGCTGCCCCGGCATGAGCATTCGACGACGCTTGCGGCGTCGCATGGGCGAGGCTGATCTGGCGCGACAATCGCGCCGCCGCATGATCGGTCGTCAGCGGCGCGTACGGCTTCACGCTCTCGCGCACGCTTTCGACGATCTGCTCCATCGTCGTCCCCGTATGAAAAATCTTGTTCACGCCCGCCTTGAGCAACGTCTGCACGTCCTCCTGGGGAATGATGCCGCCGACGTTCACCACCATGTCCGGCCGGCCTACCTTGCGGCATTCCTCCAGCAATCGCGGCACGAGCACGAGGTGGCTGTTGCTCATCATGCTGCACGCGATGCAGTCGGCGTCCTCATCGCGGGCGGAGATGGCCAGCGAGCGCGGCGTCTGCCACAGGCCGGAATAGATGACATGGATGCCGCTGTCGCGCAGCGCGCGGGCGATGAGCTTCACGCCTCGATCGTGGCCGTCGAGCCCCATCTTCCCCAGCAGCACGCGCGGCCGATGCGAAAGATCGGCGCAGCGATCCTGCTTGACGAGCGACGTGGTGGGATCGGTGGTGGGCGTGGGCATGGTCGATGCGGAAACAAAGCCGCATGATAGCGAATTACTCGATCGTTTCTCATTCCCTGATGGTCAGTCGAAGTCCGTTGACGGTTCACGCTTCGCCTCGCGCACAGGTGCGCAAACCTATACTCTCCGCCATGCCCGCGACCGCAGTTGAACATTCCATGGCCGATCCCGTCGCCGCGCTCACCGGCGTGTTGCAGGCTGGCATCGCCGCCGCACTGGGCGAGCAATTCCGCGACGCCGATCCGCTGATCAAGCCCAGCCAGAATCCGCAGTTCGGCGACTTCCAGGCCAATGCCGCGATGGGGTTGGCCAAGCAGGCGGGGATGAAGCCGCGCGACTTGGCGGAGAAGATCGTCGAGGGCGCGGCTGAGGAACTCGACGCCATCGCTGAAAAGCCCGAAATCGCCGGCCCAGGGTTCATCAACATCCGGCTCAAACCCGACGCTCTCGCGGGCATGCTGGCGGCAATGGATTCGCCCGGTCTCGCTGTGCCGAAGCAGACCTCCCCGCATGCGGTCGTCATCGATCTCTGCGGCGTCAACGTCGCCAAGCAGATGCACGTCGGCCACCTGCGCGCCACCATCATCGGCGACGCCCTGGCGCGCGTCTTCGAGCGCCTCGGCCGACACGTCATGCGCGAAAACCACCTTGGCGACTGGGGCCTGCCCATCGCCATGGTGCTGCATCAGTTGCGGCTGAAGAAGGTCGATCTCGACGCCATCAACATCGTCGATCTCGACACCGCCTATCGCGAGGCGCAGAAGGCCGACGACGCCGCCTCGCTTGAAGGCGCCAAGCAGACGTTGGTGAAGCTGCAGAACGGCGACGCCGAGCTGCTCCGCGACTGGCACAAGCTCATCGACTGCACTATGCGCGCCGTCTACCAGGCGCTGGACCTGCTCAACGTCAGGCTCACGCCCGAGAACAACCGCGGCGAATCGTTCTACCGCGAGCGCCTCGCGGGCGTCGTCGACGCGTTCATCAGTGCGGGCCTCGCCAAGGAGGATCAAGGCGCGATCGTGGTGCCTTTCAAGGATCGCGAGCGCCCGCTCTTGATCCGCAAATCCGATGGCGGCTACCTGTACGCCACCACCGATCTCGCCGCCGTGCGCTTCCGCGTGCGCGAGCTTGACGGCGAGCGCGTGGTGTACGTCGTCGATGCCCGGCAGCGTGATCACTTCAAGGACGTCTTCGACGCGGCGCGGCTCATCGGCTGGGATGTGCTGGGCGACGGCACGCACGCCGAGATACGTCACCTCGGCTTCGGTTCAGTCCTGGGCGGGGACCGCAAGCCGCTCAAGACCCGCAGCGGCGAGAACGTCACGCTCAAGAGCCTGCTCGATGAGGCCATCGCGCGCGGGACCGCCGAAGTGATGAAGCGCGCGGAGGACCCTGGCGCGCCGACACATGGCTTGACTCGTCGCGAGTTGGAGGACATCGGCCGGGCCGTGGGCATCGGCGCGGTGAAGTACGCCGACCTTTCGAACGATCTTGTCCGCGACTACGTCTTCGACCTCGACCGCATGGTGACCTTCGAAGGCAACACCGGGCCGTACATGCAGTACGCGCACGCGCGCATCTGTTCGATCTTCTCGAAGGCGGGAATGGAACTGGGCGGACCAGAGATCTCCGGCGGCAGGTTGATCGTCGCCGAACCTGCGGAGCGGCGACTGGCGCTCATGCTGCTGCGCTACGGCAGCGTGGTGATCGACGTCGCGCGCTCGCTCGAGCCGCACCGGCTCTGCACTTTTCTGTACGAACTTGCCGACGCGTTCAACACCTTCTATCAGGAGTGCCCGGTGGTGAAGGCTGACGATGCAGCCGTGCGGGCGTCGCGACTCCGCCTGTGCGATCTGACCCGCCGCGTGCTGGCTGACGGCCTGGGATTGCTCGGCATCGAAGCGCCGCAGCGAATGTGATCGCAGCATGGTGATCGCCGGCGCACTTTCGTAGAATCACCGGCATGTCGAAGACTTCCAGCCGATCCGTTGCCAAGCCTCTCGAAGCGTCGGGCCTGCCGCCGGGCCTGCGGTTCCTCGGCGCGCTTCTGCTGCTTGTCGCGCTCGCCGCGTCGTTCGTGCTCGCGCTCGATCATTTCGCGCTGGCAAGTCCGCCGGGATGCGGCCCGCAATCCGGCTGCGACCGCGCCACGCGCAGCGCGTGGGGGACCATTCCTGGAGTTGATTGGCCCACAAGCCTTGCGGGCGTCGCGTACTTCGCCGCGCTGCTCATCGCCTGGCTGGCCTCGTC
>CAZCGB010000122.1:0-7282 GCA_964498045.1 uncultured Isosphaeraceae bacterium | reverse complement strand
GGCACGCCCGATGAAAGTTTCAGCGGCAAGGACCAGGCGGGCATCGTGCACGTGCTCTTCGGCACCGTCGGCGGCATCGTCACCGCCGGCGCGCAGACGTGGAGTTTCAACACCAGCGGCGTACCGCAAGCCGCCGCCGACCGCGATCGCTTCGGCTCGGCCATGAGCGCCGGCGACTTCGACGGCGACGGCTACGACGATCTCGCCATCGGCGCATCGGCCAGGAACATCAACAGCAAAAGCGAAGCGGGCGGCGTGCTGACTCTGCGCGGCGGCGCGAGCGGACTGACCGCATCAGACGCGAAGTTCTGGACCCAGGACACCGGCAACCTGCTCGGCGAATGCCAGACGGGCGATCGCTTCGGCTTCGCGCTGCAGGCCGGCGACTACAACGGCGACGGCTTCGACGATCTCGCCATCGGCATCACTGGCGAGCGCGTGAATGGCGTCGCCGAGGCAGGCGCGGTGCAGATCATGTTGGGTTCGAGCAGCGGCATTCGCGGCGCGGGCAATCAACTGTGGTCGCAGGATTCCCAGGGCATTCTCGATCGCTGCGAAGCGAACGATCGCTTCGGTGCCACGCTCGCCTCGGGCGATTTCAACAACGATGGTTTCATCGATGCGGCGATCGGCGTGCCGTTTGAGAATGTCGCCGCCACCGACGCCGGCGCGGTCGCAGCGCTCTACGGCGGCAACAGCGGCCTGCGAGCCGGGCCCGACCAGTTCTGGACGCAGAACACCTCCGGCATCGAAGGCGAGAGCCAGAGCGAGGACTACTTCGGCATGGCGAACATGTTCTGATGGATGGATGTGCGTGCGCGTCGTTCCTGTGCAGACGGGAACCCAGTTGCGCGCAACCCGCACACGGACTTCGCTGGATGCCCGGCCCCCCCTGCGCGGGCATGACGAGGACTGTCGCTCCCGCGCAGGCGGGAGCCTAGGGACGGCAACGCCACGGCTCTGAAACAGCGCTGTGATGAACTCCGAGGTTTCCGTCACTGGATGCCCGCCTGGGGGCCGCGGGCATGACGGGAGATGCGCGGGCATGACGAGGTTTGTTCGCGTGGCATGAAGCCTTTCAAGGCGATTTCCCTGTATCAGCGGGGTGTCCGGGCGACATCTACTGATCATGTGAAGGGTTGATTTTCTCGCGGGGTGGCACGCGCTTGGTCGCCGCCGACGCCTCTGCCGGCGCGATGCTGTCGCGTTCAACCCACGGTCAAGGAGATCGCCATGAAAACCCACGTCACCTTCAGCATGACTGTCGCCGCATCGCTCGCGCTGCTGGCGTTCACCTCCGCCGCGCACGCCCAGCAATGGGTGGAGTACGGCGTGAACCTGTCACTCGGGCCCGACTACATCGAGCAGTACGAGCAAGGCGCGCAAGCGACCGGGCCGATCTTCCGCGAGGACATTATTCCCGGCTACGGCCGCGTCGCCGGAACCGCCAACGTCGGCCCGGGCGTCAACAAGGCCCGCGTCGATCTTTCCGGCGTCAACCCGGCTGATCCGCTGTACTTCGAGTACGGCTTCGCCACCTCGCGCTACTGGGACTCCTTCACGTTCGATGATCCCGAACTCAACGGCACGCACGGCTTCTTCGACGTCACGCTCTTTGTCGCAGGGTCCGGCTTCGTCGATCTCGGCGGCGAGTACTTGACGTCCGCCGACACCCAGTTCGACGCCTTCTGGCACGCGGTCATCAACGTCACCGTCGATGGCGTCAGCACGCCCACCGGCCCGATTCAATCGGTGTACTACGCCGGCGAGTGGTACAAGGATTTCGGCGAAACTTCGCTTAGCTACTTCGGCGACCCGCTCAACACGTATCAGCAGACCGCGACCATCGAGTTCATCTATGGTCAGCCGATCTATATGGATACGTTCCTGCAGGTGGACACGATGTTCGACAACCAGTGGGCAAGCGTGCCGGGCACGATGGACACCGTGATCGACCTGGGCAACTCGGCGTACTGGGGCGGCATCATGAACTTGCGCGACGCCAGCGGCCAGCCGGTGAACAACGCCTCGTACTCCTCGGCTTCGGGCGTGGATTACCGCAACAGCCTTGTGCCCGTGCCCGGCGACGTGGACGGCGACGGCCACGTCAACGTCAGCGACCTGCTGGCGGTGATCACCGCCTGGGGCCCGTGCCCCGCGCCGCCGGCGAGCTGCCCGGCCGACGTCAACCACAGCGGATCGGTCAACGTCAGCGACCTGCTGCTGGTGATCACGCACTGGGGATGAAGGCCCGCAGCCGGCGCGTCGTTCCCGTGCAAACGGGAACCCAGCGAACGGCCAAGAGGTTGGAAAGACGGAATTGCGCCCCTTGGTGATTCGCTGGATGCCCGGCCCGCGCGCGCAGGCATGACTGTGCATGATCTCGCTCTCGCGCATACGGTGTTGTGCATCGCATGACCCGCAGCCGATCCGCCATCATCATGCCGGTGATGTTCTGTCTTCTGCTTGGCGTGATCTCGACCATCGCGCTGGCGTGGCTGTGTGCCGCGTTCGTCAATCCTGAACTTGCGGTCGCCGAGTTCAGCCACTCGCCTCGCGCCGACGGTGGCGAGAACGTCATCGTCGCGCAGTCGGCCTTCGGGCACACGCGCATCAATCGCGCGCAGGCCCAGCGGCTTCTGCTCGATGAAGCCACCGGCGACATTCGACTCGCTGAGTGGCGCGGCGACGACGACTCGCTGAGCGAAACCCGCGCAGGCTGGCCCCTACGCGCCTTCGCCTGCGACAACCCCGGCGAAGTCTCCATCGTCGCAGGCAACAGCGGCATGACCATGAGCACAAGCAGCGGAGCAGGATCGACTGTGCGCGGCGGCTGGGAACTTTCGCCGTTCACCGGAGGATTCCTCGGCGGATGCTGGCGCGCGATTCCTCTGCGACCGATCTGGAGCGGCATCGTCGTCGATGTCATCGTCCTTGGCGGCATGTGCTACGCGGCGATCTTCGGCGCCGCGGCGTTGCGGCGC
The DNA here is from genome assembly GCA_964498045.1 of uncultured Isosphaeraceae bacterium. Classification (GTDB taxonomy): domain Bacteria; phylum Planctomycetota; class Phycisphaerae; order Phycisphaerales; family SM1A02; genus DATKJG01. The sequence continues at coordinate 4,298 of CAZCGB010000122.1, read as the reverse complement.
GAGCGCCGCCGCGCGCAGGGATTGTGCGCATGGTGCGGCTACGACCTGCGCTCGGGCGGGCTGGACAACCAGCGCTGCCCCGAATGCGGTCGCTGAGAATCTGGTGGATGATCATCGGTGCGAACGGAATGTGAACAACGCTGACATGTCCGGGAATTCGCCCGGTTTTCATGCTGCGCCTAAGTGTCGCAGCCATATGGGCTTTCATCATTTTCTTGCGGAGAATCCGGTTGCTCGTCCCGCACCGGGCTTGCATCTTGCGCTTTGCGGGACACGGTGATGGTGCGGTGCGACGGCCGCGTAGGCGTCCACGAGAGCGCCGCGATCCCCGAGCGGGAATTCGAAGAACGGAGCGAAACAGGCACGGCGAGATGAAGACCGCGGGTCTTGCGGAACGCTGTCGCTGCGCGCGCATCGGCGGCCCGACGCACACGACCCGTGCACGGGGATGAGGTGAACACGCCGTCACTCCCGAGAGTTTCCTGCAGGCAATTCACGCTGACGCGTCGCTTGCAGGGGCCAACAGGTCTTCGAAGCGCCCGCGAACCAAGGAAAGGAAGAACGTCATGAAAGGAACGAGATCAATGAATACGAGAACGATGATGCTGTTATGCGCCTCGTCGGCGCTTGCCGCGGGCGGACTGGACTCCTCCGCCTGCGCCCAAAGCGGCAAGGAGAAGATGTACCAGCAGATGATCGCGCTGACCCAGCAGATGAACGATCTGCAGGCACACGGCGGAAACGCCGCGCTCATCGAGCAACTGCAGCACGCCTACAACGCGATGAGCGAAAGCCTGGGCGGCGATGATCCCGGCCGCATGTACTCCACAGGTGCGAACACCGGCGTGCCGCACGCGCCTCGGCCCCCAGCCGGCGATGAAGGCGGCCCGGCGGGAACCGGGTTCACGCCGGCAGGATGCGCGGGACCGGTCGTCTCGGCCGCTTCCGCCGACACGCCCATCGCCATCCCCGACAACACCACGATCACCTCGACCATCACCATCGCCGGAGCCGAGCGCTGGCTCTGGGGCATCGAGGTGCACACCTTCATCACGCACACCTTCGCGGGCGACTTGGACATCACACTCACCAGTCCGTCGGGCCGCGTGGTGACATTGACCACCGACAACGGCAGCAGCTTCAACGATGTGTTCAACGGCACCTACTGGGACGATGACCGCGACTGGGTCAACACCGACGGCCAGGTGCCGTACGTCAACAACGACAACCTGGTGACTGATCACCTCTACGCCGCGGACGGCGTCGTGGGCCAACTGGTGCCCGAGGAGCCGCTCAACGCCTTCATGGGCGAAGACCCCAACGGCGTGTGGACGCTGACGGTCTCGGACGACGCCACCTTCGACATCGGCAACCTGGCGTCGTGGAACATCGACCTGCTGGCGACCAACGGACCGCAGAGCGGCGTGACGCGCACGTTCCGCACGGCTCCTGGCCTGGCGATTCCCGACGGCGCCGGCTTCGTCGCCAGCAACATCAACGTCACCAACATGGGCGGAGACATCTGCGATGTCGAGGTCAACGTCCGCATCGCGCACACTTCCAACTCCGACCTGGACTTCACGCTGCGCTCGCCCAACGGACGCATCGCCACGCTTTCCACCGACAACGGCGGCACGTTTGACGACGGCTTCCGCGGCACCACGTTCAGCAACTACGCCAGCACCGGCGGCACGGTGCCGTACGCCGTCAACCCGTTCATGACCACCGATCGGACGTTCATCAATCTCGTGCCGGCCGCGTTCGTCACGCCCGAGGAGTCGCTGGGCATCTTCAAAGTCACGCCCGCCAACGGCGTGTGGACGTTGACGGTCTCCGATGACCTGGCCGGCAATTTCGGGACGCTGGTCGATTGGTCCATCACCATCCACACCTGCTCGTGCAATCCGCCATGCCCGGGCGACATCAACGGCGATGGCGTGACCAACGTCGCGGACCTGCTGGGCGTGATCTCCCTCTGGGGCAACTGTCCGTAACGATGCTGACAACCGCACCTGTTGTCGCTCGCGGCGGGCTGCGCTCTGCAGCCCGCCGCTTTCCATAAATCGTGCGGCGTGTGAATCTGGTGAAGGCGCCGGCCTGCAAACCAGCCGCGCGAAGCGAGCTCGCGCCGGAGAATCTGCATGCCGTGGAACATTCGCGCAAGTGCAGCAGCAGCATGGAGTTCAGATCAATTCCAGGCGGGCGTTCCCGGGCCGTATGCAATTCCTGCTTGCACTTGAGTCGGCGAAGCCTAGTGTAAAGGTGCGGTGCGACGCCCGTGTCGGCGTCCACGAGAGCATCGCGATTCCTGAGCGGGAATTCGAACAACGGTGCGAAAGAGCCTCGGCGAGATTGAAGACCACCAGCGTGGCGGAGCGGTGTCGGTGCGCGAGCATCGCATCGGCCGCCGCGCCCGGTGAGCCGCCGGCGCCGCAGGCGCCTTTCCATCCATTGCAGCACGGAGCCAACAGGACCTGGAATCACCCGCGCGCGAAGTCTTGGAAGAACACTTGAAAGGAACATACGCATGCGAACGAGAACAACGTTGACCACAGCACTGATGGCGATCGTGGCCGTTTCGGGTTCAGCCACGCTGGCCGCGCCCCAGGCGGACCGCAGCGGGCCGATCGTGCTGCCGCCCGACCTGGGCGATCTGAAGACGCCGCCCACCGCCAAGCCGGCGAAGGAAGCGATCTCTCCCGAGCGCGCCGCGGCATTGGCGCGCCCCTCGCTCGTCGGCCCGCCAGCCCCGCCGGCCCCGCGCACTCCCGGCGCGGCGTCGTGGTCGCACGTCATGGATTTCAGCCATGTGCTCTACGACCAGCCCGGCGACGGCTCGCTTCTGGCCCGCGGGAAGACCTACAAGGCCCAGTTCGCCGCTGACGGCTTCACCTATGTGCCGTTCCTCGGCTCCGACGCGCCGCGCAACTATCCCGTCAAGCTCGTCCTGCAGAGCATTGAAGCCAACGGCAAGGCGCTGTCGTTCCACAACGCCCAGCCCGTGCGGCAGGGCGATCGCGTGGTCATTGATCGCGGACTGGTGCAGGAGGTGTACCTGCTCACCCCCGAATCCGTCGAGCAGCAGTTCATCTTCACCGGCAAGCCCGGCAGCGGCGACGTGGTCATCCGCATGGCCGTGCAAAGCGACTTCGCTTCCCAGGACGCAGGCAACATGCTGCGCTTCGCCAACGACCTGGGCGGCGTGACGTACTCCAAGGCCGTCACCATCGACTCCGCCGGCCGCGCCACCGATTCGCCGACCAGCCTCGTTGATGGCCAGTCGATCGAGATCAGCCTGCCCGAATCGCTGCTGAGCGGCTCGGCGTACCCGATCACGGTCGATCCCATGTTCAACACCTTCGTCGCCGCATCGACCGCCGGCTCGACCGCGGAGCGTGATCCGGACATCGCCTACGACGCCACCGACGACGGCTACCTGATCGTCTGGGAGCACAACTTCAGCGCGACCGACGGCGACATCTACAGCGAACGCTACGACTACAACGGCACCGCGATGTCCAGCAGCCTGGCGCTGATCGACGGCGGGTTCTCCAACTGGCGCCGCCCGCGCGTGGCCAACAACAACTTCAACAACAACTACCTCGTGGTGGCGGAAGTCGGCACGGCCGGCGCCCGCCAGGTGTGGGGACGCACGCGCGACGCGGCCTCCAACACCATGGGCGCGCAGACCCAGATCAGCGACGGCGCGTTCTCCGGCGACCAGTTCAACGCCGACGTCGGCGGCGACCCGTACGTCACCACCAGCGCCTCGTTCTACTGCGTCGTCTGGCAGCGCAACCTCACCGTCACCGACACCGACATCCTCGGCCGGATGGTGACCCCCGCCACCGGCGCGACCTCGGGATCCGTCATCCTCATCGAGAACTCCGGCTCGTCACTCTATTCCAATCCCAGCATCTCCAACTCCAACAACACCCTGCTCTGGAACGTGGCCTACCAGTTCACCGCATCGGCCACCGATGAGGACATCTACGGCTCGCAGCTGAGCTGGAGCGGTGGGATCACCACCGCGAACTTCGCCATCGACTCTTCGGGTGTGAACAACACCAATCCCGCCGTCTCCGGCGCCATCGGCAGCAACTTCGTGACGGTGTACGAGGAGGATCCGACCAGCCTTGGCGACATCTATTGCCGCATCTACTCCGGTTCGACTTACGTCAGTGGCGGAAATCTCACCACGCTCGAGAACATCTTTCCGACGACCAACCGCCGCCGTCCGTCGATCGACAACAACGCGGACCACTTCATGGTCGCCTACGGGCAGCAGTTCAGCATCG
>CAZCGB010000121.1:0-7310 GCA_964498045.1 uncultured Isosphaeraceae bacterium | reverse complement strand
GCTCGCGGATTCGTCGGCATCCGACGATGGGGGCGGCAACGGCAAGGCAGACGGCAATGAACGGCTCCTGCCGTCGCGCATCGGGCGTTATCGCATCCTTTCGCGGCTGGGCGCGGGTGGCATGGGCATGGTGTACCTCGCCGAGCAGGACAATCCCCGTCGCCAGGTCGCGTTGAAGGTGATCGCATCCGGGCAATCGAGCCGGCAGATGCTGCGCCGCTTCGAGCACGAGGCGCAGATCCTCGGGCGGCTGAATCACCCGGGAATCGCGCAGGTGTATGAAGCGGGCGTGCATGATTCCGGCCAGGGCGCGCAACCGTACTTCGTGATGGAACTGGTGCGCGGCCGGCCGCTGCTGCTTCATTGCGAGGAGTCGAACGCGGATCGTCGCGCGCGGCTGGAGCTGTTCATCGCCATTTGCGAAGCCGTGCAGCATGCGCACCAGCATGGCGTGATTCACCGCGACCTCAAACCCGCGAACATCCTGGTGGAGGCGACGGACGCAGCGAAGACCGCCAGCGTCACGCCGAAGATCCTGGACTTCGGCGTCGCGCGGCTGACCGACTCCGACGTGCAGGCCACCACTATGCACACCGCGGCAGACCAGCTCATCGGCACGGTGGCGTACATGAGCCCCGAGCAGATGTCGGGCAAGCCCGAGGCCATCGACACGCGCAGCGATGTGTACGCGCTGGGCGTCATCCTGTTCGAGCTGCTCGCTGGGCGGCTGCCGCACGATGTCTCGGGAAAGACCATTCCCGAGATGATCCGGACCGTCAGCGAGAGCGAGCCGTCGACATTGTCGGCGATCAACCGATCGTATCGAGGCGACCTTGAGACGATCGTGGGCAAGGCGATGGAGCGCGACCGGGCGCGGCGATACCAGTCGGCAGGCGAGCTTGCCGCCGACGTGCGGCGTTTCCTGAATGACGAGCCCATCCAGGCGCGGCCGCCCAGCGCGATGTATCAGGCGCGCAAATTCGCCCGGCGCAACAAGGCCCTGGTGGTGGGCGCGGCGGCGGTGCTGCTCGCGCTGGTCGGCGGCATCATCACCACGGCGTGGCAGGCGCGGCTGGCGATCGCGGCGCGCGACAAGCAGATTGCATTGCGCAAGGAGGCCGACGAAAACGCCGCGCTCGCCAACGCGGAAGCGGACAAAGCCAACGCCGTCAATGCGTTTCTTCGGAGGATGCTGGCGTCGGCGAATCCGGAATTCACGCAAGGCCGCGACGTCCTGGTGGGTGAGATGCTGGAGGTCGCGGCGCGGGAACTGGATGAAGGCGCCCTCAGCGACCAGCCCGACGTGCAGGGCCAGGTGTACATGACCCTCGGCACGACCTGCCAGTCCATCGGGCGCCTGGACCCCGCGGAGAAGTGCTTTGCTCAGGCGCTGCGGCTTGCGCGGCGCGGTCCGGACCGACATCCGGAGGAGGAGGCCGCGGCACTGATCGCGCTGGGCGTCATGGACAGCATTCACGGAAACACCGCAGAAGCGGTGCGCCGGACCAACGAAGCGATGCAACTGCTGCGCAGCGCGTTCGGTGAAGCCGATCGCGAAGACGTCGTCACGTGCCTGGCCAACCTGGCCGACTTCGCGCTTTCCGAGGCGCGGCAGGCGGACGCCATCCGGCTGCTGCGCGAGTCGCTGGCGATGGAACAGCGAATCAAGGGCAACGAGGACATCGAGATCGCGCAGAAGCAGGCGCGGCTGGCCGGCATATTGCATGATCCGGCCGAAGCCGAGCCGCTGGTGCGCAAGGCCATGGCGACCTTTGAGAAGCAGCACGGCGATGCGCATCCGTCTTATGTCTCCGCGCTGCGCACGCTGGCCGACATGGCGACAATGCGCGGCTCGTTCGACGAGGCCGTCGGGCTCTATCGCCGCGCCTTGGACCTTGGCACGCAGGTGTACGGCCGCGATCATCATCGAAACCTTCTGGCCCTTGAGAATTACAGCTTCTGCCTGAGGCTCGCCAACAGGCCCGTGGAGTTCGCCGAGGCGTGCGACGAGATGGTGCGCATGACCCGGCAGTTGTATGGCCGCGAGAACATGCGCATCGTGGAGACGCTGATCGAGCGCGCCGACGTGCGGTCGGTCCTGGGACGAGCCGCCGAGAGCGAGGCGGACTATCGCGAGGCGGCGGCCATGGCCGATCGCCTGAACATGCGGAGCGACAGCCGCGCATGCGCCGCGCGATTGAGCGTCGCGAGGCTGGTCGCGCAGCGCAAGGGCGATCTTTCCGAGGCGCGGGCGCTGACCCAATCGGTGCTCGAACTCAAGGACCAGTTTCGTGGAGAGCAGAAGTGGCTGGTCGGCCAGTCGCTGGGACTGCTGGGCGAGATCGCCTACCTGGAGGGCGACCTGGAGCAGGCGGAACAGTTGTGCCTTCAGGGGTTTGAGAGTCTCGGCGCCAGCAACCTTGTGCGCAACCAGCGTTATGTCGTCGCGCATCGACTGGTCGAGATCTACGAGGCGAAGGACGCCGCCGCGCCGGGCGCGGGGCACGATCAGAGTCTCGCGAAGTGGCGTCAGCGACAGGATGAGCTCGCGCCGCTTGCGACAACTCCGGCCGCCACGACGCTGCCGGAAGCGCTCGGATCGGGCGATTGACCGCCGCGTCGCGATCCGTGTTGAGATCAAATCGCAGGCGTTCGGCCAAACCGCCTACCCTTGAGCCGGTATCCTTTGTTCGAGCGCGGAGCCCGACGCGATGGCTGACACGACCAAAGTCCGAGCCGAGAACTACCTCGCCCCCGAGACGCTTCTGCAACTGGCGCCCTTTGAGCTGCGCGCCAAGATGATTGTTGAAGGCGTCATGAGCGGCCAGCATCGCTCGCCTTACCAGGGCATGGCCGTCGAATTCGCCCAGCATCGCCAGTACACGCCCGGCGACGACCTCAAGCACCTCGACTGGAAGGTCTACGGCCGCAGCGACAAGCTGTACATCAAGCAGTACCAGCAGGAGACCAACCTCGACGTCATCCTGCTCATCGACTCCAGCGCGTCCATGAACTACGGCACGCTGCAGGTGAAGTCGGGCTGGGGCGGAACCGAAGCCAGCCGGGGCAAGGGCCGATGGACCAAGTTCGATCACGCCACCGCGACGGCCGTGGGCGTCGCATACCTTTCTTTACAGCAGGGCGATCGGGTGGGCGTCGCGGTCTTCGCGGACGAGATTCGTGCGATGGTCAAGCGTTCCTCCAGCCGCGCCCAGTGGCGGTCCATCGTCAACACGCTCAACGTGCATCCGGTGAATCAGCACACCAATTTCGCCAAGGTGACCGAGCAGGCGCTCAGCAAAGTGCACAACCGCGCGCTGTGGATCATCATCTCCGACTTCTTCGAGGATGTGACCAACATCCGCAACGCGCTGGCGCGCTTCCGGCATCGCCGGCACGACGTCATCCTGCTGCAGACGCTCGACCGCCAGGAGATGCGCTTCGACTTCAACCAGCCCGCGCTGTTCGAAGGCCTTGAGGATGAGGGCCGCCTGCGCATCGATCCCCGCGCACTGCGCGAAGCGTATCTCGAGACGATGCAGAAGCACAACGAGGCGATCGCAAAGGCGGCGATCGGCTTCGGCTTCGACTACCTCCGCCTCGACACGCACGAATCCGTCGGCCCCGCGCTCTCGTACCTCCTCGCCCGCCGCAACGCCCAGATCAAGAGGAGCAAGAGCGGGTGAACAGAACAAGTCCAAATGTCCACAGGTCCACAAGTCCACATGCCCAAGCGATTCGAGCGCTCGGCGCGATGATCACGCCTGTGGATTTGTGGATTTGTGGACGTGTTGATGTTTCGCGATCGGCGGTGGGCCGATGACCCTGCTCACGCCCGCGCTGGCCATCGCCGGCCTCTGCGCCGTCGCCATTCCCGTCCTCATTCATCTGCTGATGCGGCAGCGGCGCAAGCCGATCGAGTTCGCCGCGATGCGCTTCCTCATCGAAGCATTCCGCAAGCACAAGCGGCGATTGCAGCTCGAGCAGATGCTGCTGCTCGCGGTGCGCTGCCTCATTCTCGGCCTGCTGGGCTTCGCGCTGGCGCGGCCGCTGCTTAAGGGCGCTTCGGTGATCGAATCCGGCGGCTCGCGCACGGTCACGATCGTCATCGACAACGGCCTCGCGTCCGCGGCGTTGGGCGAAGATCAGCAGCCGGCCCTGCGCAGGCACATTGATGAGGCGGTGGAGATCGTCCGAAGCCTCGGCCCGGGCGACACCGTCAGCGTCATCAGCGCCGCGCGGCCGGCCAAGGCGCTGCTCAGCCCGCCTTCCAGCGATCACGCGGCCGTGATCAATCTGCTGCAGGACCTCGCGCCGCGGCAATCGCCGAGCGATCTTGCCGGCGCGATGGCGTTCGTCCGCGAAGCGGCGTCGAGTGCGCGTGAGGGGGCGCGGCCGGGCGTGGTGTACCTGCTCAGCGACTTCCGCCAGGGCTCCGCGCCGCTCGATTCGCCGTTGCCCGTGACGCAGGCCGACGTCGTCGGCACCGATGTGCGCCTTCTCGCTTCGCCCGCCGCGGCGACGCCCGTGACCAACGTGCAGATCACCGCGATCGAACCAGTGCGCAGCCTCGTGCTCGCCAACGCCAACGACGGTTCGGGCCAGGTCAAGGTCCGGCTTGCGCGGCACGGGGGCGAACTGGGGACCGACGTGACGCGCGTCCGCCTCGCCGGCGAAGGCGTGCAGGCGGTGGAGCCCAAGACCGTGCGATGGCAGCCGGGACAGAGCGAAGCCGATGTCGAGTTCATGCTCGACTTTGGCTTGAGCGTCGATCGCAAGATCGCGCTCGCGGCGTCAATCGACGACGACGCGCTCAACGCCGACAACACTCGTCAGACGATCCTCGACCTGCGGAGCCAGCTGCGCGTGCTGCTGATCGATCGCCGCAGCTTCGGATTCGAACGAAGCATCGACCAGCTCACGGCCGGGCAGTGGATTCGCCGTGCGCTGGAGCCGATGGTCGAGGAATCGGGCCCGATCACGATCGTCGAAGCCGAGCCGGCGGCGTTGGATGTCGCGGATCTGCGCACGGCGGACGTCGCGTTCGCGCCGCGGCCCGATCTCATCAACGAGGCGGGCTGGAGGCTTCTGCGCAACTTCATTGATCGCGGCGGCATGCTCGTGGTGATGCCGCCGGCCGAAGTGACGGTGCATCAGTGGGCCAGCGTCTTCAGCGCAGAGCTCGGCCTGCCCTGGCGCATCGCGCTGGAAGCCGTCGATCATCCCGAAGGCCTGGCGATGGCGGTCGAGCAGCCGGCCAGCGAGATGTTGCGTCTGATCTCCAGCGACCTGTCGGAGATGTCTCGCGCGGTGCTGACCTATCGAATGCTGCCTGTGGAAGTCAACGCCGATGCGTCGAATCAACGTTCGGCCACGGAGAATGCCGAGAGCGAGGAGCGATCGCAGGGAGGTGTTGGAGCCGGGGCGCAAACCCTCCTGCGTTTCGCCGATGGCTCACCAATGCTCGTGGTCGGCGCGCCGACCGTGGCGAGTGGATCGTCATTGACGACGACTCCTCCAGCGAACGCCGCTTCGCCCGAGGCGAATTCCCCCGGCTTGATCCTGTACCTGAGCACCGCGCCGGAGGTCGCGTGGAGCAACCTGCCCACCAAGCCGCTCATGGTTCCGCTCGTTCATGAAATCGTGCGACAGGGCCTGAGCATGATTCGCGCATCGCAGAAGGCCCAGGTGGGCGATCAACCTGCGCTGGCGCAGGCCGGGCCGGCGGCGCGGGACTTGAAAGGCCCCGACGGCCGGAAGATTCCTATCGCGCGCGGCCGCCCGCAGGAACCGCTCGAGACCTCGGGCGTGTATGCCATCACCGACGCCTCGGATCAGAACATCGGCCTGCTTGCGGTGAACGTCGATGCCGCCGCCGGCGCGACCGGCGTCCAGAGCGCTGCGGCGGTGAACGCTTGGCTGGGCAAGAGCGGACCGTGGTCGAACTTCGACGTTGATGACCTGAAGGCCACGCTTGGGGGCGCGGCGGGCGGGTCGCCCATCGCCGGCATCCTGCTGGCGATCGTGCTTGCACTGATCATCCTCGAAACCATGCTTGCGCGCTGGTTCAGCCACGCGTATCGCGCGGAAGCCGAAGGCGATCGACTGGCGATCAAGCCGTCGTTGGGGGCGACAGCGTGATGACAAGTCCAAAAGTCCAAAGGTCCAAAAGTCCACATGCGCCGGTGTCGCCCGGCGAAGGCGTGTTGAACGCGCCATTGGATTTGTGGACTTTTGGACCGGTGGACTTTTCGCCGGAGGCGTTCGCATGAACAGCGACTTCGTCCGCTGGCTGCTGGACATCGACGCCATTCCGCGCGGCGCCGAGGGTCTGCGCCTGGCGTGGGAACGGCCCTGGCCGGCCTGGGCGTGGGCGGTGCTGTTCATCGCCTGCGGCCTGTTCGCAGTCTGGAGTTACAGCCGCCTGGTCGGATCGCGCAGCGGTCGTGGCATCCTCGCCGCCGCACGCTTCGCCATCCTGCTTCTCGCGCTGGTGCTGGTGAGCGGCCCGATGCTGGAGCTGCCGCGCGAGACCGTGGAAGAGGATTGGGTGCTGCTGCTGGCCGATCGCAGCGCGTCGATGACGATTGAAGATGTGCAGGGTGATTCCACTGCCGGACGCGAAAGCCGCGATCAGCAGCTCAAGGATGCGCTGACCCGGGCGACGCCGGTGCTGAACCTGCTCGACAGTCAGAGACAGATGGTGTGGATGGGGTTTGACGCGGGCGCGTTCAACCTCACCAGCGAACAACCGACGACAGCACCGTCACCGGCAAACGCCGACACGCCGAAGAAATCAGTTCCTGATCTGGGTCTTGCCGCCGGGCGGCGCACGAACATTGAAGCCGCGCTGGAGCAGGCCTTGCAGCGAGCGGCGGCCCGGCCGGTTTCGGGAATCGTGCTCATGACCGACGGACGCGGCGACGCTCCTCCTTCGCGTGCGCTCGTGCGCCGACTTCAGGCCGACGCCATTCCCGTCTTCGTCGTCCCGCTGGGAGCCGAGAAGCCATTGGGTGATCTTGCGGTGGCTGACGTCGAGGCGCCACGCCGCGCGTTCGTTCACGACAAGGTTCCCGTCGTCGTCGATCTCGATCGCTTCGGCGCGGCGGCAAGCGACCTCACCGGCGTGGTGCGGCTGATCGATCAGGCCAGCGGCGAGGAGCTCGATCGCATCGACCTCTCCGCGGTGGAGGACAAGAACCAGGTGACGCTCACCGCCGAGCCCAAGCTTGCCGGCGAATCGACGTGGAAAGTCATCATCGACACGCCCGAGAAGGATCTGGTCCCCGACAACAATCTGCGCACGTTCA
>CAZCGB010000120.1:0-7387 GCA_964498045.1 uncultured Isosphaeraceae bacterium | reverse complement strand
GCCCGTGCCCGATTCGCCCACAATCAGCACGCTGCTCTTGACGGTCGAGAGCTTCTTCACCTGCTCGAACAGCCGCAGCATGCTCGGCGATTCGCTGATCATGTTCTGAAACGAGCTAGTGGCGGCCAGCTGGTCGGTGATGATCTTTCGCTCTCTCGAGAGATCGCTGAACTCGAGGGCCCGTTCGATCTTGGCCAGCAGATCATCAAACTGCACGGGCTTGAGCAGGTAGTCCCACGCGCCCGCTTTCATCGCCTGCACGGCACTGTCCACCGTGCCGAACGCCGTGACCACAATGACCGGCGTCTCCGGCGCGATCTGCTTGAGATGCGTCAGCAGCGTCAGCCCGTCCATCTCCGGCATCCGCACGTCGGTCAACACCACGTCAACCGCCTGGCCAATTGCGATTTCTCGCGCGGCCTTGCCGTTGTCGGCCTGCAGCACGGTGAAGCCCTCGGGCTCCAGAAGACCAGCCAGCGATTCCCGAAGCACACGCTCGTCTTCCGCGATGAGGATGGTCTTGCCGCGAGACATGCAGTGCGCTCCGCGAACAGATTCAAGAATGCCCGGACACAGCCGCGTGCAGGTCTCGCGCGTTTCCAGCAATCAAGGCGATGCGCCGGCGCATCGCCACATTTCAATCAACGCGGAATTCGATCGAGCGTGACGCTGTGGCCGCTCTTTGGCTCGGTGACCACCAGCGTCGTGCCAGAAACCTTGTAGGTGTAATCGCGCTTCACGCCATCGGAAGAGAGCATGAGTTCATCGCCCTTGGTGGCCCATGTGCCGCTCTGGACGCGCGTGTTCCCGCCGTAACGAGCCTCAGCGGTGAACGTCTTGTCGCCGACGAACGACACGCTGCCAAAGGTGAACGGCGAGTCACCTGCGCCGCCGCGCCCCGTCCACGTGCCGACCACGTTGGAGGTCGCACACCCGCCAAACGCGAGCAGCAGAACTGAGGAAGCAAGAATCGAGAACGCCTGTTTCATGATCATGGACTCCAAAGGTGAAAGAACGAAGAGGAATCGACTGAGTGAGACCACAAGCAAGGTCCGTGCCAGAAATGCTTAATCCTGTTTGTATTCGACTCCATCGAGCGACGCATGGCAACTCGGCACGGTTTCACGCGCGTGCCGACTGGAATTCTGAGCGTCACACTGCGGCGGGCTCTTCCTCTGGGCCGGGCGTCATCACACAATGATCACTCATCAGGCGCCGCGTGACCGGCGCAGGCCGAGCAACACGCGGACGCCGCCCTTGGCTGGGAAGTCCTGCACAAGTTTCCTCGCACCGTCGCGGGAACCAAGGTGGCGCCAATGTCGCTCGGGCGGGCCGAAAGCAGATGCGGCAGCAGATCGCTCGCCCACCAGATCAGCCCAGCCAACTCGAAGACCGAACTGACGCCAACCACCTGGAAAGCGTGGCTGTTGAAATCCGTCGCCACCTGCAAGGCCACGCGCAACAGACATCCAATGTTGATCAAAACGAACGGAGCGACCAGCCGCGACAAATCGCGCATGTTGCGTCCGTTGAGTGACGGCACGACTCGGGCGGCGATCCCCATGATCATCATCGAGACGAATCCGACGGTGACCGCGTGCCGCGCCGCGCCGAAATAGGCGTGACTGAACGCCTGGCCACTGATTGCCTGATATGCCGGCATCGCCAGAAGCATCAGCAACGAGATGGCCAGCCACACAAACGCCATGCGCACGAACTTGCCGCTGCGACCATCATCGCGCGGGAAACCAAGGCATGGCTTCCACTTCACGAGGACGAGGCCCACGCCGATGGCGAGCAGCACCCAGCATGCATACATCGCTCCGGCGACAGCGAGAAGGCCGGTCATCCGATACGCGACGAAGAAGCTCGCCTCGCCAGCGACGCCAAGGGTGATGCACGCGAGCGAAGTCATCGCACGCGTGTCCGAGATTCGTGACACGCCGAACATGCCCGGCAGCATCTTGATCGAGACGCCGAGAATCATTGTCAATGCCATGCCGTGAATCTGCACATCGCGCAGCGCGGCCTGGAAATCGGCGACCGTTCGCACGAGCGCATCAACATCTGGCGCGGCCAGCGTCAGCCAGGTATGGACAAGACTGAACACGCTCGAAAGCGCCATCCATCCGAGCGCGGCAAGCATGAAGAGAAACGCCGGCTCATTCTCTGCGCGGCGACATTCAAAGGCGTTGAGCATCTGCACGCTGAAGACCGCAATCCCCAGCACGTTCAGCGCCCCGCCGGCGACGGCGATCGGCAGGGCGTAGCTCCACCCGCCCTGCAGTTGCAATCCGACGGCACGCATCAGAATGCCGACGATCGTCAATCCCAGCGCGATGAAGGACGCCCGAACACTGATCGGCGTTGATCGCCACATGCGTGGAAAGACCTGCGAGGCGAAGCCCATGATGAACAGGCCGACCCAGCCATAGATCTGCGCCTCGCCATGGGCGTTGACGGTGTGCACGCTGATCGCGGTGAATGAGCCGGCGAAACCGATGCGCCACAGCAGGATTGCGCCCCACGTCACGCCCAGCGTGAGCGTCAGCGCGATGGCGGCGAGAAAGAACGGCCTGTGCAGGCCCGCGGGCGTGGCGATGATCGGGGCATTGCGTGACTGCATGGCATCCGACGAGGACAGCGCCTGCGGAACGATCGAGGCTGCGGACGGCGCGATGGCGGACATGGCGAGGCTCCTGAGGGCGACGACTCAATTCAGGATAAGAATATCCACTATAGTCGACCGGCGTCGCGGCGCCGGCGGCGGGGAATCGACCCTGATCCCCTCAAAAGCGCGCTTCACGCCAGGGAAAGGACTTGACGAAGCCGATGAGCCTCGTATTGTGGAATTATCGATATACATATCTTGTTTGGCCGACCGCCGTCGTCCGGCGTCGCCGGGCAAGCCAAGAAAGGAGCATGTCCCATGAACAAGCCGCTGCTGCTCACCGCCTTTGCGGCCGCGAGCATTCTCACCGGCTGCGGAGGCAACGAACCGACGGTCGGCTCGTCGGCCCAGCCCGCCGCCGCCCGTTCGGACGCTGGCGCAGCCGGAACAACCCTCGCCGGCGACGCCGCGACGATCGCCAAGGATCGCAATCTCACCCCTGATGACGTCTCCGCCGCGCTCAAGACCTACATGCCCTCAGGCCGCACAGATGACTATCTGCTGTTCGCATCCGGCGGGCACAGCGGCCAGGTGCTGTGCTTCGGCGTGCCTTCGATGAGGCTGCTTCGCCTGATCGCGGTCTTCACTCCCGAGCCCTGGCAGGGTTATGGATACGGGGCGGGTAACAAAGTACTGGCCGAGGGCGATGTCGATCCGGCGCATCCGATCCGCTGGGCCGATGTCCACCATCCTGCGCTCAGCGAGACCAAGGCGGATTATGACGGCCAGTTCCTCTTCGTCGGCGACAAGGCCAACGCCCGCGTCGCCGTCATCGATCTGCGAGACTTCGAGACCAAGCAGATCGTCAAGAATCCGATCGCCATCAACGATCACGGCGGCTGCTTCGTGACGCCCAACACGGAATACGTGATCGAAGGCGGCCAGTACGGCACGCCGCTGGGCTTCGATTACGCGCCGATTGACGACTATCAGAAGTCGTATCGAGGCCAGGTCACATTCTGGAAATTCGATCGTTCCCGCGGTCGCATCGATGTGCAGAACTCCTTTGCCATGGAACTGCCGCCGTACTGGCAAGATCTCTTTGATGCCGGCAAGGGCGTGAGCGAAGGCTGGTGTTTCGGCAACTCGCTCAACAGCGAGATGGCCACCGGCGCCAAGGACCTCAACGACAAGAACTACTTCGAATCAGGCGTGAGCCAGAACGAGACCGACTACCTGCACATCATCAATTGGCGCAAGGCTGAGGAAGTGTTCAAGGCCGGCAAGACCGAGCGCATCAAGGGCTTCCCGGTGATCCGCCTGCAGACGGCGGTCGATGAGGGCCTTCTGTATTTCGCACCTGAACTCAAGAGCCCGCACGGTGTGGATGTTGTGCCGGGCGGCGAGTACATGGTCGTCGCAGGTAAGCTCGACCCGCACGTCAGTGTCTATTCCTTCGACAAGGTGCAGAAGACCATCGCCGCGAAGAAGTGGACGAATGACCAGTATGGCGTGCCGGTGTTGGCGCTCGATGATGTGCTGGAAGCCCAGGTTGAACTTGGCCTTGGGCCGCTGCACACCCAGTATGACGACAAGGGCTACGCGTACACCAGCCTGTTCCTTGATTCAGCGGTTGCGCGATGGACGCTCGGCGGCCCATACTCCGGCAAGCACCCCGAGTCGCCATGGACGATGGTGACCAAGACTCCGGTGCAGTACAACATCGGTCACCTGGGCGCGGCTGAAGGCGACACCGCTTCGCCCGATGGGAAGTACCTCGTCGCCTTCAACAAGTGGTCGATCGACCGCTTCTTCCAGACCGGCCCGTTGCTGCCGCAGAACTTCCAGCTGCTCGACATCAGCCGGGGCGGCGACAAGATGCCGGTGATCTACGACGCACCGGTCGGGCTGGGTGAGCCCCACTATTCACAGATGATCAAGGCCGACAAGCTGAAGACCTTCGAGGTCTATCCGGGCGTCGGGTTCGATCCGCACACGATGGCGCTTGATCCCACCGCGCCGCAGCCCGGCAAGGAAGGCGTCGTCCGCAACGGCAGCACCGTCGAAGTGAGCATGACGGCGATCCGCAGCCACTTCAAGCCCGAGCGCGTCGAAGTCAACCAGGGTGATCACGTCATCTGGCGCATCACCAGCGCCGAGCAGACGAAGGACGCGACGCACGGCTTCGCGCTTCCGGGTTACAACATCTCGCTCAGCATCGAACCGGGCGAAACGACGACGTTTGAGTTCGATGCCGACATGCCCGGCACGTACACGTGGTACTGCTCGGAGTTCTGCTCCGCGTTGCATCTGGAGATGATGGGGTACTTCCTTGTGAAACCGAAGGCATGATGTGATTTGCTCCGGAGGGATGGACGTGAGACATCGCCCATCCTTCTCTTTCCGTCTTTCCGCAACCGCTCCTTCACCGCTCGTCGTTCGTTCGAACAAGTCGGCATGAGCAATGCACGGAGTCTCGCGATGTCACCCATCACCCACAGCCTCTTTGGACCACGCCTGCCCTGGCGGTTGGTGTACCGGCCGCGATTCGCCTTGCCTGGCTTCCTTCTGCTTGCGGCGGCAGGCCTGCTGATCGCGTCGTATTTCCAGCCATATTGGAACATGACCCTGCATGCTCCGCAGTACCCCAAGGGGCTGCATGTGGTTGCGTACCTCAACCGGCTCGAAGGCGATGTGAAGGAGATCGACGGCCTGAATCACTACATCGGCATGCGGCCGCTCAATGAAGCCGCGCAACTCGAACGCCAGACATCCGCCATGATGATCTGCGTCACCGCGCTGCTAGTGATCGGCGGGCTCTTCGTGCACAGTCGGTGGGCTGCCCTGCTTGCTCTGCCGGCGATTGTCTTCCCAGCCGGCTTCCTGCTCGATCTGCACCTGTGGATGGCGCACTTCGGCCAGAATCTCGATCCGCACGCGCCGCTTTCCAATTCCGTCAAGCCATTCACGCCACCGGTCCTCGGCACCGGTTTCGTCGGACAATTCAAGACGGTGGCGGCAGGCGACACGGGGATGTGGATCGCGGCGGCGGCGGCGGCCCTTGTGCTCGTTGCGCTGTTCTTCCATCGCCGCGCCTTCAAACCCCTGTTCGATGAAGAGGGCCGCCAGATCGAATCCGCACGCACGGCCGCAGCACGAAAGGAACCGGTCAACGCATGAAACCGTTGCGGTCCATCCTGGCGAGTGTGCTCTGCTCGGCCGCGGCCGTCGCGTGCTTCGGAAAAGTGCATGCGGCTGTTGCGCAGGCTTTTGCAGCCTCGAGCCCATTCGATCTTCACGCGGCCATCGCTGCCGCGGAGCCGAACTCCGTGATCCATGTGCCTTCCGGCGTCCATCGCGGCGGTGCGATGATCAACAAGACTCTGACGCTTGAAGGCGATCCGGATCTGTCATCGGTCATCGACGCGGGCGGCGACGGTGATGTGCTTCGTGTCAGTGCGCCGGATGTCGTCATTCGCCACCTCACGCTTCGGAACACCGGTGCGCTGCTTGATCGCGAGAATGCTGGCGTCGTCGCCACCGCGCCGCGCGTGACCATCGATCGCTGCCGCATTGAAGACGTCCTCTTCGGCATCCTGCTCAAAGGCGCGCCGGGAAGCGTCGTGCGCGACAATTCCATTGGCGGCAAGATGATCGATATCGCTCGCCGGGGCGACGGCATCCGCCTCTGGCAATGCGAGGGCACGCTAATCGAGGGCAACACCGTTCACGATGGCCGTGATGTCGTCGTTTGGTATTCCAGCGACGTCACGCTTCGCCGCAACACCGTGAAGAACTGCCGCTACGGCATGCACTTCATGTTCACCGACAGCAACACGCTGGAAGAGAACACGCTCGAGGACAATTCCGTCGGCGCGTTCCTGATGTACAGCAAGGATCTTGTTCTCCGCCGCAACGTCTTCGCCCGCAATCGCGGCCCAAGCGGCTACGGCCTCGGCCTCAAGGACATGGACCATGTGCGGGCTCAGGACAATCTCTTCGTCGCCAATCGCGTCGGAATCTACCTCGACAACTCGCCGCACGAGATCGGCGTGTTTTGCGACTACATCGACAACATCCTCGTCGGCAACGACATCGGCGTCGCATGCCTGCCCAACGTGAAGCGCAGTCGTTTCACGGGCAATACGTTCCAGGAGAATCTGCAGCAGGTGGCGGTGATCGGCTCAGGCGCATTCACGGGAAACGAGTTCTCAGTGGATGGGCGAGGCAATTTCTGGAGCGATTACCGCGGCTACGACGCGGACGTCGACGGTCGCGGCGATGTCCCCTACCGCGAATCCAGCCTCTTCGACAACCTCATGGAGCGCGAGCCGAAGCTGCGGCTGCTGTTGCACAGCCCGACGCAGCAAGCCATCGATCTTGCCGCTCGGGCGTTCCCGATCGTCGAGCCCGAGCCTCGCGTGGTGGATGACCATCCATTGATGCACGCCGGCGCGGCCCGCATGCCGCTGCCGACGCCACCGAAATCCACGTCCATGCTGGGCGCGGCCGCGGCGCTGCTGGCCGCTGCCGGACTCGGACTTTCACTGGCACGCATTCCTCGTCTTTCCCATCGGGATCGCTGATGAAGGAGCAACATCATGATCCGCTTCGAACATGTCACCAAACGGTTTGGCCGCCACAGAGCGGTCGATGACCTGAGTTTCCAAGTCGCACCGGGAGAAGCCCTCGCCCTCTGGGGACCCAACGGTGCGGGCAAGACCACGGCGATTCGCTGCGTGCTTGGCCTTCTGCCATTTGAAGGCTCGATCAGCG
>CAZCGB010000119.1:0-7436 GCA_964498045.1 uncultured Isosphaeraceae bacterium | reverse complement strand
TCCATCGACGATGAATTGCACGGCGCGATGGACCGCCTCCTTGCGAGGTTGATCGGCTTCATAACCGGGGGCGCGAATGAGCGCGGTGGCGCAGATGGCTGTGCCGCCGACTCGATAACCGATGGGAATCTCGCCCCGCACGCGATAGACGCCTTCGTAGGGCCACTCGGCGTGCGCCTCGCCTTCCTGTCGATTGAGGATGTTCTCGACACCCTTGGCGATCAGTGGCGAGAAGTCAGCGGGCGGCGGATCGACCGGGCGGTTTCGCCCACGCGGCTGCGACGACGCGGCGGGACGAGACGTCGCAGGCCCATTCGCGCCGGCATCCTGGACGTCAGATGAAGCGGTGCTTACACCTGCGACAATCGAGAATGAGAGCAGCAGCGAAGCGAAGGTGCAGGCGGCGAGGCGCGGGACATTCATGCCGCTGATGATACCGCCAGCGCGTCGGAGCCCAAACGCCGCTGATGGGTCGCCTCTTGTTTTTCCGAGATGGCCGTCGCCGACGGGAATCCGATCACGAGATCAGCGGACTGTTGCGATGAAGTACAGGGGCGCATTCTGCCGCTGGCCGTGTAGTCGCATTGAGCCGTAAATCAGCCCTTTGACATCCTTGGAAGGCGTGACCTTCAACTTCACCATCATGCCTTCTTCGGACTCCTTCACCTCACCCAGTGCAACGGTGAACTGCGAGGATTCGCTGACCACCGCACGAGGCTGATCCTCGTGCTTGCGATTCGGAAGCCATTTCAGCATGACCTCGATTTCCGTCGGTTCGCCCGCCTTCACTTGCCCCGCCAGCACGCGCTTGTCGGAAAGCGACCAAGTGTCCATCTGCGTGGCGGGCTTGCGGCGGTTGCATTCGTGGCGAATTTCAAGATCCAGAATCACCGCGTCAGGATGGTCGGTCTCCACGACGATCCAACCGGGCATATGCTCGCCCGCGGCATTCTTGCATGTGTTCTCGTCATAGCCGGTCAGATCCCATTTGAGGATGTACGAGTTGCGCGGCGTATCGGCGGCAGGATCGAAGTTCACGAAGTCGGGAGACTTGCCGTTCACCGCCAGCACGCGGAACGGCTTCTGATCCATCGAGTACACGGTGTATTGGCCCGAGAGCGCCTGCGTGCCGTCGTTCTGCTTCAGAGCATCGATGTACATCGGCTCGCTGCGCACGGGCAAACTGACCGTCGCCATGATCGGGACTTCGACGATGTCGTACCCTTCAAAGAGGATGCGCACGGCGGCGGTCTTCGCGCCCATCGTGCTGGATGCGTGGTAGCTCACATCCAACGGAATCGCCTGGCCCGGCGCGATCTGCGTGTTGGCGAGGTTGAAGGCGGTGCATGTGCAGCTGGCGCGGCTGGCCTTGATGGTCAGCCACTTGTCGCTGATGTTGTGGATCATCACCGTGCCCGTCGCGTTCGCGCTGGGCTTGAGGGTCCCCAGATCAAGCGTGGCCGGCTCAAATTGCACCGGCGGCGGCCCGAACAGCGATTGACCGGCCGCGCCAGTCGGCGGCTTCGGGGTGGTCTGAGCCTGAACCGATGGCGCCAGAAGAATCGGCACGATGAACGCCAAAGCAGCTACGAGTGTCAAACCGCGACGATGAAGGGCATGGAACTTCAATGAGCTTCTCCAACCGACGATGCACGGCAAGTGCGGGTGTGAAACCACAGACGATGATCGCATCACTATAGGAAACGCCTTTGAGTTCAGGCGATTGCGTCGGGCTCTCCCATTCAGACGCATGAATCGCCAATGTCCGACGGCGAATGAGAACTCACGGCAATCAGTCGATGCCGCCGCGTTCACCGAATGACTTGCATTCGGGCGAATTGACCATTGCGGCTGGTGCTGCAATCATTGCCGACCCTGCTGAGCGAGATGGCAATGCAATCGCTCGGCCTGGAAGCCAAAGTGGCGGAATTGGCAGACGCGCCGGACTCAAAATCCGGTTCCCCTCAAAAGGAGTGTGGGTTCGACTCCCACCTTTGGCATTCGTTCGTGCATTCGGCCCCGGTGGAAGACGCGCGTGCGGCACGATCATCGTGGCTTTGTTTTGCCACCCGCATGCGGACTGACGAGCTTTTCGAGTGCGTCGAGGCGCTGTTGCAACGCATCGATCACTGCTCGCTGCTCGGCGATCATTTCCGCCTGCTCCTGCACAATGCTGTTGAGCCCCTGGATCGCCGCGAGCGCGACGCCGTCGGCGTCGATGGTCTCGATGTGCGTGTCATCTTCGCCGACCTGGAAATTGGCGAAGAAGTCCTGCGCCACCGGGCCCATGTGCCGGATGGAATCGTCCTGCGAGATGTAGTTCCACGTCGTGATCGGCGTGGCGGCGAGGCGGGCGAGAATGTCGCGGCCATCGACCGGCTGAAAATGCTCCTTGAGACGGCGATCGCTCACCGAAGCCCACGATCCGCCGCCGGCGTTGACGCGCACGCCTGTGGTGCCCGCGGCGTTGGAGTAGAACCGGAAGCCGCCGGAGAAGCGCGTCATGAACTGATTGTTGGCGGTGGATGACAAGTCGGCAGCGCTGGAATCGGCAAAGACGAACGACCCGTCGTTGATCGCCTTGGCGCGGTTTCCGGCCGCAAGTGAGTAATCGCCCGAAGCGACGTTGGCGGTTCCACCGGGCACGGTCGAGTACGCGCCGCTGGCGGTGTTGGTCAATCCGCCGCCGACGCTAGCGTACGAAGCGTCGTTGGTGACGCCGTTGCCATCGCCCGCCTGGTTCTCAATCCCGCCAGCGACCGTGCCGTAGTTGTCGGTGACCAATTGCTCGAAGCCATTCGCGCCGCCGCCGGCGATCGTTGCTCCGACCACGCCTGCCGTCACAGCATTTGCGGTGTAGCCCGCATAAAGGTTTGGACTCGTCGCGTTCGGCTCCAACCGGAAGAGATACGAAGGAGCGGCCTCGGCGGCATTGGCCGTCGTGCTCCACACTGCAAGAACGCCACTCGCTTCGCCAACGCCGAATTTTGTCGCCGCGCCGCGGCCAAATTCAACGGCTGCGGCGTCCTCGATGGACAATGCTCGTATCCAATTCGATGTGGTCCAGTTCGGCCCGCCATGGATATGAAGCGGTGATGAAGGCGCGCTCACGCCGATGCCGACGTACCCGGCGTTGTAGTAGGTGGCCGAACCATTGACCGGCCAGTGCGTATCGCCGTCGATACCGGGATCGCCCTGGGGTCCCTGTGCTCCGGTCGCGCCCGTGGCGCCGGTCGCGCCCGTGGCGCCGGTCGCGCCAGTCGGGCCCGGATCACCTTGCGGACCTTGAGCACCAGTTGCGCCGGTCGCACCTGTCGCACCCGCGGTTCCGGGATCGCCTTGAGGCCCTTGTGCCCCGGTTGCGCCTGTTGCTCCTGTTGCTCCTGTTGGGCCTGTTGGGCCCGGATCACCCTGCGGCCCCTGAGCACCCGTCGCACCTGTCGCTCCAGCGGGGCCGGGGTCGCCTTGCGCTCCCTGCGGTCCAGTCGCGCCGGCTGGTCCCGGATCACCTTGAGCACCTGTTGCCCCGGTTACACCTGTCGCGCCAGCAGGACCGATTGGGCCAGCCGCCCCGGTGTCACCTTGAAGTCCCTGCGGACCACGCGGGCCGATCGCCCCAGTGGGACCCCGCTCTCCTCGCGGACCGCGAGGACCCATTGGACCGAGTCCATGATTCAATGATTGCTGGTAATGCCACCACCACCCAAGCCATGCTTGTGGGGGCGTGTTTGGCGCAACTTGAGCGCTGGCCTGGGCGCAAAGCAGCGCAATGACAGCCGGCATAATGCCCCATGTGAAGGCAGGAATCCGGCGCATCGTCAAGGCTCCAAAAGGCTTCCCAATGGAAGCGTTATCGAGCGATACGAGCACCCACTTGACGGCCAACGAGCATTATCGGATCAGTGCCGACAGGCATGCGCGCTTCTTTATGGGCATGGACCCCACGATGTGATGACCAGCAGCAAATCAGCCACATCCACCGCGCAATTGCCGCTGGGGGGCGGTGCGACGTCAGGATGACAGACCGTCGCCGGGCAGCCCGGGCATGCGCCCCAGGCGGTGATGACCGCGAGCAGATCAGCGACATCAACGCTTCCATTCCCGGAGATGTCCACAGGACATGGCGGCGGCGGCGCAATGACCACGCCGCTGTTGCCCGCGTTGTTCGTGAACGTCGCGGCGCGGTCGGTGATCGCATAGTTGGCGAGATTGGTGGTGCTTCCTGCGCTGGCGGCCCCGGGGAAGCGCAACGCCTGCAATGTCGTCGAAGGCAGAGCAGATGCGACCGGCGGCGCGACGTCGCCGTTGTCGTCATTGATGAACTGGGCCACATCGGTCGGCCCGGTGTAACCCGCGCCGCCCCAGCACACCCGCCAATATTTGCTCGTGCCGCTGTCGTCTTGGAACACGATGCTGCCGGCCGCAAGATACGATGCCGGGATGGGGCTGGTCATGATGAAATCTGGGGTGATTGCCGGGCTGGTCTGAAACGCGGCGGTGGCGATGAGGATGCGTGAACCCGCCGCGCCCACGGCGACATCAGTCGTCATGTCCACCACCACAATGGGGTTTTGACCAGCTGCGTCGTAGGCGATGATTCGGCCGAGGGAGGTGAACACCTGGCCCGGATTGCGCATGCGCAACTGGATCGCCTGCGCGCTGGGGTTGCCGTTGACGCCGCCGATGATTTGCTCGATTTGCATCAAATGCAGCGCCGCGTCGGCCTGGCTTGCCGCCGCCACGATCACCGCGGATGAACAGAGGATTCGAAAGACGGATGCAGGCATGGCAATCTCCCTGGCGATGGCGAGCTGTCTTGATGGGTTTGGCGATGCCGAAATCGGCGGAATAGGATGGTGCCTGAGGCCGAGAATCTTGCGGCTCCAACGAAAGGGTCTCGAAGGCGTGTCGAATTCCGCAAGAAATCACGCGCCGGGCGACATCTCCCCGGAAATGACCGACGGTGTACGGCGATCCGAAGCCGCCCGGTCAGACGCCAGTCCGAAAGGGTGTTTGACGCCGGCGGCCTTTGCCGAACGTTTCGAAGGCGTGTCTCGAACGCTGTGGTGCATCGCCGCCGCGGTCGTCGGCGATCGATTCGCCGCCGATGACGTGGTTCAGGAGTCGGCCATGGTCGCGTTGGGCAAACTCGAGCAATTTGATTCAAACAGCAACTTCCTCGCCTGGATGGCCCGCATTGTCCGCTTCACCGCGCTAAATCACGGCCGCAGGAGGAAGTCCACGCACCTGATCGATCACATCGACGCCGACCGTTCCCCGTCGGGATATGCGGATGCCCGCGCCAATTCGTCAGATCACGCGGCAGTGACCGGACATGGAGACCTGCTCGCCGATCAGCATGCGTTTGACGATCGCGTGCTGGCGGCATTGAACACGCTTGATCCAACCGCTCGCGCATGCTTGCTGCTGCGCGTGGTGATGAATCGGCCGTATCGGGATATTGCGCTGGCGCTGGACATCGCTGAAGGCACAGCGATGAGCCACGTCCATCGCTCGCGCATGACGCTCCGCGCGACGCTTTCCGCCGAGACCGCAAGTCACTTGTCACGCCAGGGAGGCTCCCATGCCGCTCACTGAGGCTGACAGAATCCTGCTCGAACAGTACATCGACGGCGATCTGACCGGCGAAGCGCTGTCCCTCTTCGAGCGTCGCGTGCGCGCCGAACCGGAGCTGCGGAGCGAGTTCGCGTTGCAAAGGGAGGTCTCCGATTCGCTGCGCCGCGCGTACACTCCCTCGAAAATCACCCGGACGCAGGTGCTTGGAATTGCCTCGCCCACGCTTGCGGCGGCCGAGACTCTGCCGCCCGACCAATCCCGGCACGCGGCCGAAGCTCGGGAGATTGCCGGCCGCGTCGGTAGGCCATGGTTCCGCCGCGCGGCGATCGCGGCGGCTCTGATCGGCTGCGCCTATGGCGCGTGGATCGTCTGGCCCATGCTCAATCAGAAGCCGGATTCCAGCGCAACGCCAAAGGCTCCGCAGTTGCTGACAGCTGCCGACGCATACAAATCCGAAGTCGAAAGCGGCTTCGAGCCTGACTGGGTCTGCGCCAACGATCAGGAGTTCATCAACACCTTCAAGGACCGGCTCGGTCAAGGCCTGGTCATGAAGCCGGCAACCGCTCAAGCGCAGATGCTCGGCCTCGACTATGCCAAGGTGCTTTCACCACTCACCGTGACCATGCTCGGCGAAGTCGACCATCAGAAAGTGCTGGTCATCATCGATCGAATAACCCAAGACAAGCCTGACGCCGTGAACGCGGGCCTTGGCGGCCTGCACGCATTCCGGCGCGAGATCGGGTCGCTGGTGTTGTACGAGATCACGCCACTGGAAAAGCCGCAGATGCTTGATCTGATCGGCGAACCAGGAATGTGACTGGCGAATCGGAGCACAAACGCCTGGGTCATGCCGCGCGACTCATTCCGTTCACGTCGGCGCGCATGAGCCGCTCACCCTGATCGGCCGGAATCGAACCTTCGGCGATATACGCGGCGATCTCTCTTCGGCTGCGCTCGCGCGATGACGTGGTCATGACCGTCGTCATCGCCTTGAGCACCATTCCCAGGACTGAGCATGCGCCGATCACGGTGATGACATACCAATCCGCGGCTGCATCAAGCAAGTGTTCCATTCTATACCTCCTGAACTTCCGACTCGATCACCCGTTTGAAAACATCCGGTCCCGGCGTCGTGGCCGCGGTGAATCCAGCACACACTGGTACGGAACGGGCGGCCGGGCGTTTCGGCACGGCTTCAGCATTGACAATACCGGCCAGATTCCTGCGAACATGTCCAATCCTGGCGATTCCGCGACATGTCGAACGTCCCGAATCCCCGATTCCTCGTCTTTTGCGGGGTTTCTTCGCGCACACGCCAGACTTGCTTCCGTAGGAGAGTGTGGGACAATGTTCGGTTCGTTTCGTCGCCCGCTCGGGGCTTTCGCTGGTGTGGTCTGTTCTGGAAGGAAGGGGTCATCTGAACTCGGACGGAGCCGGCCAAGGATGATCTGACGCAACATATGCAATCGCTGGCTTTGCCATTCTTGATCTATTACCTGGCGGTGGTGGCGGTGGTGTGCGTGTACGGCCTGCATCGCTACTGGATGGTGTGGGCGTTCCTGCGCGCCCGCCGAAGGTCGAAGACCGATGCCGCGCCGACGCCGATGGCCGAGTTGCCCGCCGTCACGGTGCAGTTGCCGATGTTCAATGAGAAACGCGTCGCCGAGCGCATCATTGAGGCGGCGTGCCGCATCGACTACCCGCGCGACCGCCTGCAGATCCAGGTGCTCGACGATTCCACCGACGAGTCGGCCGACATCGCCGCGGCGTGTTGCGAGCGAATGCGTGCCGCGGGCCATCACGTCGAATACGTGCAACGTCTCGATCGCGAAGGCTACAAGGCTGGAGCTCTTGCGAAG
>CAZCGB010000118.1:0-7448 GCA_964498045.1 uncultured Isosphaeraceae bacterium | reverse complement strand
GAGTGAACTGTTCAACATGAACGCCGAGGCGTTCATGAACAAGGCCCAGCAGAATTACCCGCAGGTGCGGTCGCTGTTCGAATTCGTCGCCGATCAGGGAAAACTCGTCGCGTGGTATCACGCCTACGTCAAGTCCTACGACGACGATCCGACCAGCGCCAAGGCGTTCGAGCAGGTCTTCGGCAAGCCTCTTGAGGAGATTGAACGCGACTGGCGCAAGTGGCTGCTGGCACAGCCGAAGGTTGACCTGAACATCGGCGAAGGCGACGCGGCCCTGGGCGTGCGCTCGGGCGAGAACCTCGCCAACGACGGCGTGCTGATCACGTATGTCGTGCCCGGGTCGTCCGCCGCACGAAGCGGCATGCGGCAGGGTGATGTGATCGTCGCGATCGACGGCCGCTCCACCCCGTCACTGGTGGATCTTCGCAAAGTCATCGCGGTCAAGGATGTGGGTGATGAGGTCGAGGTGAAACTGCGGCGCCAGAACGAGTATCTCACGATGCGCGTGGTGTTGCGGCCGCTGGCGGGCGGCTTGTGAGATTGAAGATTCTTGAATGAATGTGGCGATGGGCGAACGTGGCCTCTGGGGATGACGAGGGTTTGCCGCATCCTTCAACGGAACGTAAAGTCAGGGCGTCCGCAGCCTGAACATGAGCGAACCCAAGAGCACATTCACCGCCGACTTTCGCCGCTTCTTCGTTCGAGGCCTGGTGGTGCTTTTGCCGACGGTCCTCACGCTCTGGCTGGTCGTGTACGCGTATCAGTTCGTATACAACGCGATCGCCGAGCCGATCAATCAGGGCATTCGCTGGTGCATGTACGAGATGGCCCCGTACTGGCAGCCGCTGCGCACAGCGTTTGATCCGACCGATCCGGACATCAACGAAGCCATCGTCAGCGCGAGCGGCAAACTTACGCGGGCGGAGATCATTCCCATCCTGCGCGAGGCCAACATTGAGAAATGGTGGACCGCGCACTGGTACATGAATCTGATCGGGCTGGTCGTGGCGATCGTGGCGGTGTACATCGCCGGGCGGCTCCTGGGCGGCTACCTCGGCCGGCGCGTGTATCGGCGCATCGAGAACCTCATCATCTCGTTGCCCATCGTGCGGCAGGTTTACCCCTCGGTGAAGCAGGTGGTGGATTTCTTCTTCGCGGAGGATCGGACCCGCAAATTCAGCCGTGTTGTGGTTTGCGAATATCCGCGCAAGGGCGTGTGGGTCATGGCGTTCGCCACCGGCCCTGCGTTCAAGCGCGTCGAGGAAATCGTCGGCGAGTCGGTCACCGTCTTCATTCCGTCTACACCGGGAACCGTCACCGGGTATACCGCCGTGATTCCGCGGAAAGATGTCGTGGACCTCCCCATCAGTGTGGATGAGGCGATACGTTTTGCCGTATCGGGCGGCGTTCTGGTGCCCGATCACAGCACTTCCAAATCAGCCGTTGAAGACGCTATGCTGGCGTCCCTGGCGGCAGCCGGCCGGCTGCCCGCCAGCGCTCGACCGGCGATGGAAGCGTCCGGCCGAAATCCGGGCGAGCAGTAGCTTCGCCCGTTCAATTGGATGATGGAGCCACGGATGCAGACCACCATCAGCAGCAAGCACGTCGACGTGACCCCCGCCATTTCACAATACGCTGAGAAGAAGGCCGAACGACTCACCCGGTACTTCGACCGCATCCAGCAGATTGATGTGGTGATCGACAAGGCCCGCAACGGCTACACTGTCGAGATCATCACCGACGTGGAGCACCACAAGCCGTTTGTGGCCACTGCCGAGGACGCCGACATGTATGCCTGCATCGACCTCGGCGTCGATCGAGCAAGCCGGCAACTCAAGGATCACAAGAGCCGGCTGCGAAACCACAAGCACGCGCCGTCGAACAGCCGCACGATCGAACCCAGAAGGTCGGCGCGCGGCACAAGCAAGCGGAAAACCTCGGCCAGCACGAAGGTCGCCGGGCGCACGACGGCGCGGCGAGCCGGATCCCGCGGAAAATAGAGCATGAAACTCACCGACATCGTTGTTTCCGAAGCGATCATTCCCGAACTCTCCTCCGGCACGCGGGATGAGGCCATCGCCGAAATCGTTGACGCCCTTGTGAACGCCGGCGCGCTCAGCCCCGAACTGAAGGACGAATTCGTCAAGGCCATCATCAAGCGCGAGAAGCGCGGCTCAACGGGGTTCGGACACGGCGTAGCTGTGCCGCACGTCAAGCACACCGCCATCAGCAAGATGGCCGTGGCCGTCGGCATCAGCCGATCAGGCATCGACTTCAACGCACTCGACAAGCAGCCGGTGTATTCGATTTTCCTTCTGCTGAGTCCAGAGGACAAGCCGGAGGATCACCTCGACGCGATGGAAGCGATCTTCGGCAATCTCAGCCAGGACACTTTCCGGCGATTCCTCCGCCAGGCTCAGAGCACTGACGACATCCTGACGCTGCTTGGCGAAGCCGATGCGAAGGTCAAGTCGCGGTGAGCCAGAGCAGGCTTGGGACTTGAAGCTTGGGGCTGAACAGTGCGCGATTCGCCCGCAGGCCATTCAGCGTCGTCACTCCACCACGCTTGCGGATTCGCGCCACGCCGCCATCCACACGTCGCGCGGCCAACGGGCAATTCTGTTAGTTTGCGCAAGATTCCGACACGCAAACGTATATCTTGAATCATCGACGCCACTCGATGAACTGTCCAGAAGTCTCTCGTTTGGGGAGACATGATTTCCTGACGCCGAACGACTCCGCGGGTTTCCACCCGCGGCTGGGGATTGATGATCACGTCATACTCTCCCCAACTCCTCACCTCACCAAGCCCGCCCGTGCCCAAATCCGCCACCGCCAAAGTCGTCATCGCCAATCGGCTCGGCCTGCATGCCCGGCCGGCGATGATGTTCGTGGAGGTGGCGATGAAATTCAAAGCCGAGATCACCGTGCGCCGGACGGACCAGGATGAGATCATCGACGGCAAGTCCATCATGCAGATGATGATGCTTGCCGCCACGCAGGGAACCGAATTGGAGATCGTCGCCAAGAACGAGGACTGCGAAGACGCCGTTCAGGACCTTGTCGCTCTGATCAAGAGCAAATTCCAGGAGGATTGAGTGGTTCGCCGACGCGCTCATGGCCCGCGTCCGAACCCCATCACTTCGTTGACGCGCCCGGTGTTGCCCATGCCGATGCTCTCCTGCGTCAACGCCCGTTCCGCGGCGAAGTCGAAGGCGACATCTCCACCGGGCAGGAGGATCAGCATGCCGGAGTCGACGGCGGCGGCGTCCTCGAAGGGCACGCCGATCGCGGCGTCATCGCGGCCGTCACCATTGAAGTCGCCGCACCGCAGCGACCAGCCCAGCCCATCCGATTCCGCAGCCGCGCCGCCTGAGATGAGATTCTGCTTGCTGAGGCGAATGCCGCCGGCGATGTCCAACCCCGTTGATGCGCCGAACACGGCATAAACAGCGCCGGCGTTTGCCACCGCGTCAATCCTGCGAAACGGCGCGCCGACGAGCAGGTCGTCATGGCCGTCGCCATTGAAGTCGCCGATCGAGAGCGACCATCCAAACTGCGAAAGTTCCGAACCACTCGTCGGATCACCAAGCGCAGATGGCGACAAGAGGCTGCTGCCGGTTGCGGACAGACCCGCGCCGGATCCGAAGATGACATTGGCCGCCCCGGCGTTGAGTCCATCGAACGGAACGCCCACAGCAAGGTCGCTGTAACCGTCGCCGTTGATGTCGCCCGCGGCCACGGCCATGCCGAAACTGTCGGCTGTTTCAGCTTGGCCGGGAAGGCCGGGCGAATCCTGCGTCCACGACTGTGCGGTGGCCACGGAGATTCCCGTCGCCGAGCCATGCACAACGACGACTTCTCCAGCCATTGAGTTCGCGCCTGGCGCGCCGCACGCGATGTCGTCAAAGCCGTCGTGATTGAAGTCGCCGGCGCACAGGGCATAACCCAGATGCAGCCCGGCGGAATTGACGCCGCCCAATCGCGAACGTGAATACCAACCGCCTCCCGGGCCGCGGAAGCCTTCGGCTGACCCATAGAACACATGGATCGCTCCGGTGTTCTCGAAGCCCATGTAATCCTCATTGGGAACGCCGACGGCCAGATCATCGAAGCCGTCGCCGTTGAAGTCACCAGCCGCCAACGCCCAGCCGAAATCGTCATTGGCTTCCACCTGATCAAGTATGAGGCCCCGGTCCTGATGAATGTACTGCGAGCCGGCGGCGACGACGCCTGACGACGATCCATACAGCACATTCACGCTGCCGCCGTCGGCGATCTGATTGATGTCCTCAAACGGCGCGCCGACGGCGAGATCATCGAACCCGTCGCCGTTGAAGTCGCCGGCTGCCACCATCTGTCCGAACTGATCGCCTTTCTTCACGTTTCCAGCTACGCCGGGCGAGGCCTGCGACCAGAGTTGCGACGATGCCCCAGCTCCAACAAGCGAGCCGTAGGCGATGCCGAGATACCCGGCAGTGCGTTTGCCGTTCACCGTCTCCATGGGCATGCCCAGGATCAAGTCCGCAATGCCATCGCCGTTGACGTCGGGCCCGCCTCCAAGCGCTGGAGACGACGCGAGCAGCGCCGCCTCCAGCGCAATCGGGAGGAGCTGAGTCATCGGAAACCGATTCGCCATCACACGCAGCATGAGAATGCCTCCAGAGATCGGGGTGCGCGAAACAAGCCAGCAGCCACGCGATGCAGCCAGAAAAAGTCGGCCTCCACATCTGGATACGCCGCGCTCAAATTTTGATTGCGCGACACGTACGATTTTCTTTTTGATTACCAGCGATTCAACCCACACGCTCAGCCTTGGGCTCCCGCTGCATCAGACCGCGAATGGCGTCGCCGGGGGCCAGGCCTTCGAACAAAATCGCATGCACAGCCTTGGAAATGGGCATGTCCACATGCAACCGCTGGGCAATCTCCACGAGCGATTTGGTGGTTGGCACGCCCTCCACTACGGATTTCATCGATCCGAGCACAGCTTCCAGCGATTCGCCCCGTCCCAATCGCTCACCGCACGTGCGGTTGCGCCCCTCAGGACTGAAGCAGGTCGTGGCGAGGTCACCAACACCAGCGACGCCGAAAAACGTCTCAACCCGAGCGCCCATCGCCACGCCGAGGCGTGCGATTTCCGCAAGTCCACGGGCGAGCAACGCGGACTTCGCGTTGTCGCCTGCCTTGACGCCGTCAATCATGCCCGCCGCGAGGGCAATGACGTTTTTCGCCGCCCCGGCGACTTCGACGCCGATCACGTCATCATGGCTGTAGATGCGCAGCCAAGGCACGCGCAGCAATTCCTGAACCCGCAGCGCCAAATCAGGATCGAACGCCGCAGCGATCAATGACGCCGGCATCCGCCGCGCGAGTTCCGCAGCGATCGATGGTCCAGATAACACGCACAATCGCGCATCATCACCGGGAATCGCCAGCGCATCAGCGATGATCTGCGTCGGTCGCATGCCCGTGCCATTCTCAAAGCCCTTGGTCACGCTGACAATGGGAGGCAGCTGCCGGGCGGAGGAATACGCTGCGTGCAGCCGCTGCCACACGCTGCGAAGAAACTGCGTGGGAATCGCGCTGATGACAAGCGAAACCTCAGCGAAAACGGTCGCATCGGCCGACACAACCTCAATCGCGTCAGCGAGCCGAAACCCCGGCAATCGAGGCGTCTGGCGCGTGGTGCGCAGCACGTTGGCGTCCGCTTCAAACGGGCTCCAGACCCGGGTGAGATGGCCGTTGAACGCCAGGGCATCAGCCAACACCAGGGCCATCTGGCCATCGCCAAGGATCAGAACTCGCTTCGCGGAGTCAAGACTTGCCATGCGAGTCTCATTGAACCGTGAGACCAGCCCGGCGGCAAACTCGCGACATGCCGAACCTGCCGCCGATCGCGTTCGTAAGAGGATTCCAACCTCATTGCGCCGTCGGTGCGTTCGCATGTCTTTCGGCTATCCTTCGCCGTCTATGGCCGGGTAGACCCGGCCTCATTTCTGAACGTTCAAAGCACTCAAACAAGCTCCCACCCTCGCAAGCCCTCCTGGTTTTCTGCTGCCCTGCTCCGCTCGAATCTGGAGTGAACCTCGTCATGTCTGAATTGACCGTCGCCGGCGCACCCGATCAGGATCGCAAACTCCGCGAAGCGGGCTCCGATGGAGCCGAGCGTCTGGAACGCCGGCTGTTCATCGCGTTGGTGGGTGGCGTGCTGCTGGCGGTGTCGTGGATCGCCTCGTGGGTGGGCGCGCACGAGCAGGTCTCGCAGATTCCCGCCGCCATCGGCGCAGCGATCCTCGTCGTGCCGTTGATGGTCGGCGCGTGGCGCGAAATTCAGCGCGGCCGTCCGTCGAGCGATTCGCTGGCCTGCCTTGCCGTCACCGCCGCGTTCGCCAGTCAGAACTATCTCGCAGCGGGTTTCCTGGCGTTCTTCCTGTGGACGGCGAACCTGGTGTTGAGCCGCACCGCGTGGGGCGCGCAGCGGGCCATCCGCGACCTCATCGACCTCACTCCCGACGATGCGCGCCTGATCGAAGACGGGCAGGAGCGAGAAGTCCCCTTGAGCCAGATCCGAATCGGCCAGATCGTCCGCGTGCGACCGGGCGAGAACCTGCCTGTCGATGGCCGCGTCGTCCGCGGCGCGTCAGACGTCAATCAGGCGTCGCTCACCGGCGAAGCCGTGCCGGTCCTCGTGCAGGATGGCGCGGACGTCTACGCAGGCACCACGAACCTCACCGGCCAGATCGACGTCGAAGTCACCGCCATCATGGGCGACACGACCATCGGCAAGGTCGAAAGCCTCATCCGCGAAGCCGAGTCGGCCCGCACCCAGCGGCAGGAACTGATCGAGCAACTCGCCTCGTATTACGTGCCGGTCGTGTTGATGGTGGCGGGATTGGTGTGGTTCTTCACGGCGAAAAGCGCCGATCCGCTGGTGAAAGGTGACGCCTCGAACCGGGCCATCACCGTGCTTGTGGTCACCTGCCCCGGCGCGTTGCTCATCGCGTATCCCACCGCGATGGTGGCGGCGTTCGCGGCGGCCGCACGCGTGGGCATCATGATCAAGCAGACGCGCACGCTGGAAGCGGCGGCGAACGTGGACACTGTCGTACTCGACAAGACCGGCACGCTCACCACCGGCAAGTTCGCCGTTAGCCGGCTTGCTCCCGCCGAGGGCGTGGAAGGCGCTGCCCTGCTTCAGGCCGCCGCCGACAGCGAGCAGCATTCCAATCACCCGCTGGCGAAGTCGATCCTGGAAACGGCGAAGGCGGCCCGCATCCAGCCGCGCGAGATCGGCAAGTACGAGGAGATGCACGGCCGGGGCGTCATTGCGCATTCATCCACCGGTGACATCCACGCCGGCCTCGCCGATTGGCTGGAGCAACTGAATCCCGCCGCCAGCCCGCAGATCGCGGAGGTCGAGAAGAAGATAGAAGGCATGTCGGGCG
>CAZCGB010000117.1:0-7580 GCA_964498045.1 uncultured Isosphaeraceae bacterium | reverse complement strand
CAGCGTGGAAATCCAGGTCGGCAAGCGCGTGCTTGAGCGCATGCGCGACGGCGGCTACTACGGCCCGCATGGCCGCAACGCGCGTCTGCACGACGCATTTCGTCAGCACGCCAAGCATCTGGTTGAAGTGCACAAGAACTGGTTCCCTCCGATTCCCGGCCCGACCGGACTGACGCGCAGCAATGGTTTTGCAGGCGGCGTCGGCGGCATGATGCGATTGACGCCGTTCGCAGGCGACAAACCGATGATCATGAAAGCGCTCAACGACCTTTTTGCCGAAGGTGTGATCGCGTTCTATTGCGGCCACGGGCCGTACCACATCCGGTTCCTTCCGCCTGTCGGTGTGATGCAGCCCGAACAGTTCAAGGACGTGTTCGAGATCGTTGAGCGCGCCCTTGCCAAGACCGCAGTTTGACTTTCGATCGATTGCCATGTTCGTCATCCGCCAGGCCAACCTCGAAGACGCGCCGACGCTGCTGAAGCTGGCGAAGATGGTTCATTCGAACAATCTCCCCGCGGACCCGGACATCCTGCGCACCAAGCTCATGCGCTCGCGCGACAGTTTCATGGGCAAGGTGAAGCAGCCGTGGGAGCGCGAGTTCATCTTCGCGCTGGAGGACACGGACACCGGCAACCTCATCGGAACGTCGTCGATCATCAGTTGCATCTCGTCGCCCGGCCGCCCGCATCTGTTCCTGCACGTGCGCAAACGCGAACATTTCAGCGAGGACCTGCAGACCGGACAGCTGCATGTCACCTTGCAGCTTGGAACGGACGACTCAGGCCCGTCGGAGCTCGGCGGCCTGATCCTTCAACCCGCCTATCGCGGGCACAAGGCGAAACTCGGCCTGCTCCTGAGCCTCATTCGATTCCAATTCGTCGGCCTGCATCGCAAATGGTTCAGCAGCCGGATGATCGCAGAGATGATGGCCCCGCTCACTCCCGACAGCCGCAATACGTTGTGGGAGTATCTTGGCCGGCGATTCATCAATCTTGAATATGCCGAGGCCGATCGGTTCTGTCGGCAGAGCAAGGAGTTCATCACATCGCTCTTTCCCAAGGGTGAGATCTACGCGTCTCTGCTGCCGCCCGAAGCTCGAAATCTCATTGGCAAGGTGAGCCCGGAAGCGCAGCCTGCCAAGGTGATGCTGGAGGGTCTCGGCTTCAAGTACCTTGGCCATTGCGATCCGTTCGATGGCGGGCCGTATCTCGAGGCCCAGGCCGACGAAATTGCGCTGGTCACACTCACGCGCGAAGCGAAACTCGGCGAATCGAAAGGTATTGATGCTTCGGCCGAGTATCCCCTTGACGGATTCGTCAGCCTGACTGGTCCAGCGGGCTTTCGCGCTGTTCGCACGAACTACGCTGAAAGCGAAAGCGGAAAAACGATTCACATTCCGCCCGAAAAAATGTACCTCATCAGCGCCCAGGTTGGGGATGGTGTGGCCATAACGCCGCGAACAAAGGCAGCGGCGGATGGCGACGCGAATGCAAGGCGGAAGACCATGGCGGCGTAGTTCACGGAAAGTCTCCGCATCCAGCCTGTTGCAGG
The DNA here is from genome assembly GCA_964498045.1 of uncultured Isosphaeraceae bacterium. Classification (GTDB taxonomy): domain Bacteria; phylum Planctomycetota; class Phycisphaerae; order Phycisphaerales; family SM1A02; genus DATKJG01. The sequence continues at coordinate 6,028 of CAZCGB010000117.1, read as the reverse complement.
GCGTTGTCCCAGATCATGGCGATGTGGAATGCCAGTGGGCTGCCCTACAATCGCACCGCATGCCCGCGTTGCACAATTCCGCGAGTGACTACATCAACGGGCGCTTTGTCCCGATTCCGGGCGACAGGATTGCCTCGCGCGATCCCGCAGCGCCTTCTCGCGTTGTCTGGAGCGGCACGCCAAGGTTGGCGCATGTCGATCAGGCCGTCGTTGCGGCTCGTGATGCGCTGCCGAATTGGGCGAATGCATCGCTCGAAGATCGAATGACGGTCCTGAAGCGCTGGGCGGAAGTCACCACGAAGCGTGCGATGGATGTCGCCGGACTGATCACTGATGAGATGGGTAAAACGCTCAGCGAGTCGATGGCCGAGGCGAGGTTGCTGGCCGACAAAGTCGCCATCACGCTCGACAAGATCAGTCTCGGCCGGGTGAGCGACTATCAATTGCCGCTCGCGGCTTCGCGAGTGGCGAACTGCCGCTTCAAGCCGCATGGCGTGATGGCAGTCATCGGCCCGTTCAACTTCCCCGCGCACCTCGCCAACGGCCACTTCGCGCCCGCGCTGCTTCTTGGCAACACCATCGTGTTCAAGCCGTCGGAGAAAACGCCCGGCGTCGGACAACTTCTCGCGGAGATGATGCACGAAATCGGCGTCCCACCCGGCGTGTTCAACGTCATCCAGGGCGGCGGCGACATCGCGGCGATGCTCGTCAGCCACCACGACATCGACGGCATTCTCTTCACCGGATCATGGCCTGTCGGCCGGAAGATCCTCGAAGCGAATCTCGATCGACCCGGTCGCATCATCGCGCTGGAGATGGGCGGAAACAATCCGTCGGTGGTGATGGACGATGCGCATCTGAAGCAGGCGGTGATCGAAAACGTGCGCAGCGCGTTCGCCACCACCGGCCAGCGATGCACTTGCACGCGAAGGATCATCGTGCAGCGCGGAATCGCCGACCGCTTCATCAAGGCGTTCTGCAACGCCGCAAGCACGTTGTCGGTCGGCGCCGGCCGCAGCGAGACGCCGGTGTTCATGGGGCCGCTCGTGAACCGCAGTGCAGTGGATGCAGCACTCGCCTTTCAGGGCGAGCTCATCGGGCGCGGCGGCCGCGTGCTCGTGCAATCGACCGCGGTCCAATCGCCGACCAACGCTTGTCTCATCACGCCCGGAGTGGTCGAAGTCGATCGTTTCACGTTCGATCCCCCCCAGAACGATTGCGAGGTCTTCGGCCCGATCGTGCAGATCGCCATCGTCGATTCGCCGCATGACGCGATCGCGCAGGCGAATGCGACGCGCTTCGGACTCGCCGCGTCCATCTTCACCGCATCGCGTGAGACTTTTGAGACATTCTTCCGTGGCGCGAGGGCAGGCTGCATCAACTGGAACACCGGCACCGCCGGCGCATCGGGCAAGCTGCCCTTCGGCGGCGTCGGCCACAGCGGCAACCATCGCCCGGCCGGCGCATTCGCCGTCGATTACTGCGCGTACCCCGTTGCCAACATGGTGGAGACTTCCGACAGCATCTCGCTGCCCGAGGGCATGCTCTGGGAGGATCGCTGGCTGTGACCTGTTCCACGGAACCAAGCCGGGCCAGAGCGAGGCGGGCCGGAGCATGACATCCGCATCGCCGACATCGCCCGACGGCTCGTCTCGCGCCGGCGCGGGTATGGCCGTCACACCTCAATCGGTTTCCTTCATCATCCCCGCCTACAACGAAGCCGCGTTGATCGGTGCGACCATCGACGCGATCAAGTCCGCGATTGACGCGGCGGGCGACGAGATCGCTGCGCACGAAATCATCGTCGTCAACGACGCGTCAAGCGATGACACCGCGAGAATCGCGAGCGAGCGCGGCGCAACGGTGCTTGACGTGCAGAAGCGTCAGATTGCCGCGGTGCGGAACGCCGGCGCAGGCCTCGCGAAGGGTGATGTGTTCATCTTCGTCGACGCCGACACGATCCTGCCCACCGAAACGCTGCTCGCCGCGCTGCGTGAACTTCGCAACGGCGCGGTCGGCGGCGGCAGCGACGTGCGCATGGATGGCGAAATTCCCCTGTTGGGGCGCATCTACCTGAAGATATTCATGCTCATCTGGAGGCCGCTGAAATACGCCGCGGGATGTTTCGTGTTCTGCACGCGCAGCGCGTTCGAGGCAGTGGGGGGCTTCGATGAACAGTATTTCGCCAGTGAGGAGGTCTGGCTGAGCAAGGCCCTGAAGGAGCAGGGCCGTTTCGTCGTGTTGCGCGAGAGGGTCATCACCTCCGGCCGCAAGGTGCGCATGTATCCGCGATTCCAACTGTTCACGATCGCGATGCGCCTGCTCTGGAAAGGCCCCAAAGGCTGGCAGCAGCGCGAAGGCCTGGAGTTGTGGTACGACGGCAAACGCGAGTGAAAGAAAGCGGAAACGAAAAAACGTCAAAACGTCAAAACGAACAAATTCAGGGCAGCGCAAGATTGTTTGTCTGTGACAGTCCAGCGCATGGCGTCACAATGTTCATTCGTTTTGACGTTTCGACGTTTTTTCGTTTCTCACCCGACGAAATCAACCTCACCTGCGTCGGGCGTCAGGCCAGCCTTGTGCGTCTCGCGCAGAAAAGTCCTCACCGCCTCGCGGCCGAAGTCGCCGAAGTCCAGCGTCCATTTGTTCACGTACAGCCGGATGAACTCATCCGCGAGTTCGCTGGTCATGTCGCGCGCAAAGCGCAGCGCGTAGGCGACCGATTCGGCGCGGTGCGCCAGCGCGTACTCGACTGACTGCTGCAGCAGACGCGTGACTTCGGGAACAGTGCCAGGTCCGTATTGGTCATGCAGATTTCGGCGAATCGCATTCACCCCCAGCGGCAGCGGCAGTCCGTGCGCGCTCTTCCACCACGCGCCAAGATCGACGATCTGGCGCAAGCCGCTTGATTCGAACGTGAGCTGTCCCTCATGAATGATCAACCCTGCCTTGAATTCGCCGGCCGCGACGCGGTCGATGATGTCCTTGAACGGAATCGTCTGATGCCTGAACGATCCGCGGCCCAGCAGCATGCTCATGGCGGCGAACGCGGTGGTGCCTTCGCCGGGAATGGCGATGACGACATCGGGCCGCCTCAATTCATCGAGCGGAAGTTCCGTTCGCGCGACGATCTTCGGGCCATAGGCGTCGCCCATTGATGCGCCGCACGCTGTCAGCGCATACGCGCCCTTCACGCGCGGATACGTCGCGCAGCTCAGCGCGGTTATGTCCAGCAATTCGCGACCGGAAATCGCGCGTTGATTCAGCGACTCGATGTCGCTGGTCACCTGCTTAAAGGCGAAGCGGCCGGTGTCCAGACGCGGCGGCTTGCCATCGATGGAAAACAGGGGCCACCACATGAACGCGTCATCGGGGTCGGGCGAATGCGCCAGGCGCAGCGCAATGGTGCTCATGTGCCCGATGATACTGGACGAAGTGCCCGCTGCACGCGCCTTCAATCACCGCGGACAGTCGCCCCAGCTGCTGATCACATTCAGCAAGTCCGCGACATTCACCGTCCCATCACCATTGCCGTCGGCTGTGCATGGCGTGTCGATGATGATGGAGAAATCGTCGATGGCAAGTCCGTCGTTGGTGCCGCCGATGTTCGCGACCGGCACCCAGCGGACGTAAAACGTCGCGTTCTGCGGGACGGGAGTCTGGCAGAAGTTGATGGTGACGGGTCCGCGCAGCGTTCGATTGGCCGCGGCGTTGCCGTCTATCGGTCCGGCTGTGCTGCTGTTGGTGGGCGAGACGAAATCCAGCGAATCCACATCAATCCATGTGCCTGTGCTCAGGCTTGTCGCGTTCAGGCTGTACTGGAAGTCCAGTCGATCAAGGATGGCATCGGCTGCGCCCAGTCGCCACTGCTCGCCTGTGTACGAGATCTGGAAGCTGGTGATCGGCGCACCGGAGTTGTTCACGCAGCACAGGCCGAGCGTGGATTGGACGGTTCCCGAGGTGATCTCCCCCAAGGCCCGATCGGCGCCGCCGGTCGAGCCATAACTGTACGTGTTGCCCGTGGGCAGCGAGCCGTTGTCGGCGGTGTAGAACAGGTTGCCGCCGGTTCCGCCTTCAGAGAATCGGAAGCCTGTGGGCAGGGTCGTGTTGCTGGAACCGGTTGCAGCCAGGGTATTGAAGTTCTCTGTGACGGTGCCGCCAGTCAATGGCAGGCAGACCTGGCCAGATGCCGGCTGGCCGATGATCATTGTGGCGCTGGCCGAAGCGATGCACAACATCAGAAACATTCGTCGATCTGTCATGGGATTCTCCTCGCGTGAAAAAGCGTCTTGCGCATGGGTCTCGCGCCATCAACGCAGAAGCCGCATTGCGCGCCCGGAAAATCTGGCAGCGAACATCGTCGCCGTCCGGTCGCAAGATGCGATGGAGGAAAAGGCGCGGGGTGCGAGCCGCGGGCGGCCTGGCACCTGAATCAGCCGCCATCACATGCACGCATGGTTGGGATCGTGACTGTGCCCCTGCCGGAATCCTACGATTTCCTTGCCGCCTTTTTCCCGGACTTTTTGGCGGCTTTCTTGCCCGCCTTCTTCTTGGCGGTCTTTTTCTTCGCGCCCGCGGCGGCCTCGGCCTTGCTGGTGCGGCGTATATCGGCAGCATGGGCCCGCTTGTACGTCTGAATGTCCTTGAACGAGCCGTCGGCATTGCGAACGGCGTACAACTTGGTGCCCTTGCTGCTGCGAAGAGTAGTGCGCTTGGCCATGAGGAGAGAGTTCCTGTCGGATGAGAATCAATTTCGGTGAATCAACGTACGCACGAAGTGTATCGACGCGGATGCGACCTCGCGAGCAGTCGCCATCCATGCGTCGTCGACGTGCGCATCAGATCAGACCCTTCAACTCCCGGCGCATGATCTTGCCCGTCGCGTTGCGCGGCAGCTTCTCGATCTGCCGGATGTCGCGCGGCACCTTGAACTGTGCGAGATGCTCTCGACAGTGCTTGCGCAGCGCGATCTCATCAAACGCCGCGCCATCCTTCAATTCGACGAACGCCACCGCGACTTCGCCACGCGATTCATCCATCGCGCCGATGACCGCCGACGCGGCGACGCTTTCGTGGCGGTCGAGGACTTCCTCGATCTCGCGCGGGAAGACGTTTTCGCCGCCAATGATGAGCATCTCCTTGATGCGGCCGGTGATGTACAGGAAGCCGTCGGCGTCGAAGCGGCCCATGTCGCCGGTCTTGAAGAAGCCGTCGGCGTCGAACGCCGCGGCCGTGGCGTCGGGCAGTTTGTAATAGCCTTTCATCACGTTCGGGCCCTTCAACCGGATCTCGCCGTCCTCATTGCGGCCGAGGATTTTCTCATTCGCGCCGACGATGATCTGCTCCATCCCAGGCATCGCCTTGCCCACGCTCTTGCGGCGAAACTCATTTGGTCTGCACCAGTTCGCCACGGGCGAAGTCTCGGTCAGGCCGTAGCCCTCGTTGATGGTCAGGCCGAACTGCGTGCGGAAGCCCTCGAACACTGCTTCAGGCAGCGGCTCGGCTCCGGAGACGAAGTACTTGAGCGATTGGAAGTCCTCGGCCTTCGCGCTCTTGGCGTGCAGCAATGCGCCGAGCATCGACGGAATCGCGATGAACGCAGTGGGCTTGTGCGTGCGCATGAGTTCGAGCAATCGCCGGGGCATGAACTTCGCGGTGTACACGGCCTTCGCGCCGACGCTCAGCGGCAGCAGCGTGAGCACGGTCAGACCGAAGGAATGGAACTGCGGCAGCACGCCCAGCAGCGTGTCGTTGGTGGAGAAGCCGACGAACTCGACACACTGCCGCACGTTTGATGCAAGGTTGTCGGCGGTGAGCATCACGCCCTTCGGCCTGCCCGACGTGCCCGAGGTGTAGAGCAGCACCGCCAAGTCGTCGTCCTTCATGCGCTTGGCGATGCGCAGCGGCGGAAGGCCTTTGAACTTCATCTCATCCAATTTGATCGCCTGGACGTTGGCGGGGATGCCGCCCACGAACTCGGCCATCGGCCCGACGGTGATGATGGCGTCGAGTTCAGCGTCGTTGATGA
>CAZCGB010000116.1:0-7588 GCA_964498045.1 uncultured Isosphaeraceae bacterium | reverse complement strand
CCAGCTCACCGCGGGGTCAGCGAAGATGTTGTCGGCACGCAGGTTCGCCAGCATCTGCGAAACCAGTTCCGCGGGATTCTTCCCGCCGTTGGAGATCGCGGTGCCGCTGACCGAAAAGTCCTTGCCGGCATCGACACGCATGATCTCCAACTCGATGCCCAGCGGCGCGTTGGTCGCGATGTCGGAAAGCAGCTTGGTCATCGGCCAGGTCTTCTGCCGATCGAGTTCGCGGTACACGGCGACCTGATCGCGCGAGGCCTTGGCGATGCTCATTTGCTGCGCCACGTCGCCGTAGCGGACCTTGAGCACCAGCAATCGAAGCCCGGCGAAAACCAGCGGCGCAAACATCAGCAGCAGGATGCACGCGGCGACGACGGTGGCCGCTGCGCGAGGCCTTGACATCGCCTCCAGCGCATTGCGGATGCGCGATGGCCGCTGCACCGGCGGCGTGTGCAGCATTCCGGCCAGCGATGAAAGCGGACCTGTGGCGGCGATAGCCGCGCCTGCTGCGATGCCGTAGTCGTTCCACCACTTGGCATCCTCGTTCGCGCCGGTGATGCGGGTCCGGGCGGATTCTCGCACGTCATCAGGCAGGAAGAGCGCGGCGTCCTTGGAGCCGACCGCCGACGCCTTCGCGCGGGCGTTCTGCACCATGTTCTCAATGAAGTTGCCGGTATGACCGACGCCCAGCGCGCTCTCGGCGACGATGCGGCCGACGCTCTTCTGCCAGGCTTCGCCCGAATCCGCCTCCTCGCGCGTTGCGCGGAACATCGCGCCGCCGGAGTGCGTGATTGCGATCGCCACCGAACCGTCACCGCGGTCGAGCCACATCACCGGCTCGGTCGGCCGCTGGCCGTTGAGCAAGGCCGCGAGAGCGGCGACATCAGGCACGTAGCGCACAAGCTGCGAACTCACCGGCGCGACGAACTGCGCCGACTCGGGCCAGGCCAGCACGAGTCCGCTTCGCGTGGTCTCACCGAATGACGCCGGCAGCACCGCCATGCCGACGCGATGCGCCGGGGCGATGCCCATCAGGTGCGCCTCAGCCTGAAGGCTCAGAGCCGGGGCCAACTGTTCAGCCGGCGCGTCGGGCAAGGGCACGGTGCGGCAGATCACATCGGCGGCAGGCAGCACGCACAGCACAGAACCGACATGCTGTTCGGTCAGCCAGTGGTCAATGCGGTCGGCCTGCTCAATCGCAAACGCCTTGGCGGCCGTGATCGCGGGCTTGGGGCCGGTGCGATTCACCAGCAGCGCGTGCCATTCGCGTCCGCTGCGATGCAGCACAGCCATGAGGCCGGGATCAATTGTTGGCAGGGGAGTTTTTTTCACTGCTCACGGTACTCAAGGATGCGGACAGGAACGGTAGAACGATCAACCACGGCGACGATTTCAACTTCCATGCCGGTTGCCGCCGATCGTCCGCGGCTGGCGATGGTAAACACGTTGCTGCGAACGTCAAAACGCTGGGTGATGTTCTGAAGGTCCTGTTGCGATATCGCCGGGATTTTCTTCAGTTCGACGAGGCTGGCGATGCCAGTGGGGCGATCACGCAGGAAAAGGATCTCATCGGCGATGGCCTCATCCATGCCCATGATCTCGAAGATGTCGCGCAGGAAATCGCCATTGATGGTGTTCAGGTTCATCTTGCCCGGCAGGCGATCCTTCGGATTAGGGATGCTGCACTCGGCAAGCACCCTGGTCAGTTGATCATCCGTCAGCGGTGGCACTGAGGCCGGTTGGCTGGCGCTGCCGCCCTGGCCATTCTGACCGTTTTGACCGCCTTGGCCCTGCTGGCCGCCCTGGCCATCCAGCGCGCCGCCGGCCGCGCCGCCTCCAGCGCCCTGCAGAGGCGTGAAGAGCAGGTCCGAAAGCCGATTGGTCGGCGTCTTGCCGTAGGTGATCAGCGCCTCGGCCTGCGCCGTATTGATGCCGCAGCGGTCCGCGACATCCTTGGCCTCGGCCTTCTTCAAGTAGATTCGAGGTTCTCCGGAGTCGGTTGCGCCGCCATCAACCGAATACACGGTCAGGTCTTCAGACCACCCGGCCTGCATGATGCCATCGGGTTCATCGGGCGGGAACGAGCGCGAGCCGTCGTTCTCGTTGGGATCGAGCCGGCCGTTGAGATTCCAGTCTTCGTTGCGGAAATACCGAGGCCAGATGCCCGCGATCATCTCCACTTCGCCCAGCGTGTGCAGCGGACCGTTGCGAGGTTCGTAGGGCGATTCGAGGCTCAGGTAGTAGTCGCGCTCAACGCCAAGCGTGCTGGGCTCGTCGTCATCGTCCATCCAGTCGCCGATGGCGTCGAGCGTGTCAAGTGTGAAGTCATCGAACGCCAGCAGCAGGCCGCGGTCGTTGCTGTTGTTGAGGTTGAACTTCCCGCCTTCATCCGCGGGACCGCCGAGATCGCGGCCGTTGACATGATGAATGATGTCGTACGAAGCGTTGAGCAGATCGCCCTTGGAGACGTAATACATTTCCCGCGTCAGGCTCTTGGCGTCGGTGGGATCGGGCTTCTCGTTCATGCGCGTCATGACCGCGAGCGTGTTTTCGAGTCCGGCCCGCGCGGCCCAGCGCGCCTGCGTGCGCTCCAGCGTCTCGCGGCCGATCGTCGCCTGGCGATAAGCGAACAACTGCAGGCTGCTGACGATGATCGCGGCCACGGCGATCGTCCAGAGCACGATCACGATGACCGCGCCGCGCCGTGATGCCGCATGATGAAGAGGACCTCGGCGATTCAATTCTCACCTCCCGGTGGACGGCCGCCATCGACCGGCCCGCCGGGGCCAGGACGGCCGCCGCCATTTCCGCCACCGTTTCCACCGGGGCGACCACCGCCATTGCCTCCACCTGGACCACCGCCACCACCACCACCGCGGCGACCGCCACCACCTCCGCCACCGCCACCAGTACCTCCACCACCTGGGCCGCCAGCACCACCTCCTGCGCCGCTGGAAGGATCAGGCACGCCGTCGCCATCGAGATCGACATCGGGAATGCCGTCGCCGTCGATATCCGCGCCGGCGGCGGGATTGGTCGATTCTTCGTCCTCTTCTTCGGCGACCTTCGGCGGCAGCACGCGATCAATGGGAATCACCGTGCGCAGGAACGCACGCGGCGCGGTGTAGATGTCGTCCGATCCGCGATGGCCGCTGGCCAGGACAATGACGCTGACTGCAGTCGGCAGGCCGCTCACGTCGGAATCCCATTCGTCGTACCAGTTCGAGCCGTCGTACACCTGAATGGTCAGGCCCAGCACGCCCTCAACCGCAGGCGTGGCCTTGCCGCCGCCGCCCGGATACTCGTCGGGGAAAGCGTCGGTTCGCTGCCAGAGCGCCGGCCCGTATTCGTCTTCGATCACGCGGAATTGCGTTTCATGCTCGTAGCCTTCTCCCGCGAAATCGATGTTGCGGGTCGGGCGCAGGCGGGTATTGAAGATCAGCAGCTCATCGCGATCGAATTCCTCGCGACCGCCGCGAGCGGTGTCATCGGTCAGAAGCAATCGGGTGTAGAAGAGGTCATCGCTGCGTGTGATGGATGCGATGTCGCCGCGAATGAGGTTGAGCGCAGCGTCAGCGCGGAGGAACGCGTCGAAGCGGAGCTTGCTGGTGTTGCGGGCCCGCCCGAGCTGGCCCACGCTCAATGCGACGCTGCCCAGCACGAATGTCATGATCAGCGCAGCGACCATCAGTTCGATGAGCGTGAAGCCGCGACGTGGCGGCATGTGTTCGGCGCGCACGACGATCATTTGGCGATGATCAGCCATTGGTTCCTCCAGTCGCCGCCCCACCCGTGCCCGTGCCTGTACCTGTCGTGTCTTCCGGCGGATGCCACCGCTCTTCGCGATCGATCGGTTCCTCCGGAGCTCGCAACTCCTCCGGATCGTCCTTTCGTTCGGCGATCAGCGTCTGCACCTGCACATTGCGCCTTCCGCGGCCGGCCTCCCAGCTCACCGTCGCCGTGACCGCATACGGCAGGCCGTTGCCCTGACTGGCGATTTCAATGTCGAACGCGAATTCCTGAAATGGATATTCGAATTGCCCGGATGTGTCGTGCTGCCGCGGGTAATTCACCGGGCCGTCGACGACGACCAGCGAGAGCAGCTCATCGCACAGCCACGAAGCGGTCATCTGCTTTTCACCGTCGGTCTGCGCCTTCAAGGCCCGCGTGGCAAGCGAGATGATCGCCGCGAGTCCGATGGAGAGCAGGATGCCGCCAAGAATGACGTCGACCAGCGCGAATCCGCGACGGCGCGATGACGCGCACGCGCGGTTTCGGCGATTCGGCATTTCGGCGTTTCGGGGTTTCATCACCAGTCCTCCCGTGAACGGCCTTCGTTGTCCAGGTCAATCGGCACGCGGCTGATGCCGCTGCTGTTCTCGCCGTTGATGATGACCGGGGACACGCCATGCGGCTGCAGGATCAATGCCGCGTTGTCTTCGGGGCTGCGCAAGTGGATTTCGATCGTCGGCCGCTCTTGCCCGGGCTCGCTCGAAAGCGGCCAGTCGGCTGCGTCGTAGGGATCGCCATCGACGAAGAACTCGATGTCGGTGTCGGACATGAACGACGGCAGATGCACAGGCTTGACGAATGGATCGATGCGCCAGGTTCCCGCGCCTCCTGAAGGATCGCTGGAATCGATTTCGATGAGCGCGACGGAATTGCCGTCGCGCATGTGCTGAATGCCGACGATGGTCTGGCCAAGGTTTTGCCGCTGGCCGTACATCGTGAGCAGGTCGCCGATCTTGTCCACCGCGGTGCGGAACTCGCGACGCTGGTTTCCGGAGAGCCGTGGTACGACGAGCGTCGCGAGAATCGCCAGCACCGTGAGGACGACGATCATCTCCAAGAGGGTGAACGCCCTTGGGCGACGATCCTCCAATGCCAGATGCACACCCCGTGCGTGAGTTCGAACATCACGCGTCAGACTCCTGCGGGGTTTCCTGTTTTCATTGGTCATCGAGACTTACTCATTCACAACGTCTGCGTTCTCGCCGTCGCCGCCGGGGGCGCCGTCGGCCCCATAAGAGACGATGTCGAAATCCGGGTTGCGTTCGCCGGGCACGATGATCACGTACTCGTGTCCCCACGGGTCCGTCAGATCGCTGGCCTTGACGTAGATTGTGTTGCCGCTGGTGAGCATCACCAGTTCGAAGTCGTCGTTGGGCTTTGTCAGGCCGTTGTCGACGCAGAACAACTGCACCTGCTTGGCGATCTCATTGACCTCGGCCTTGGCGACCGCGCCCTTCGCCTGACCGATGCGGCTGAGCAGCCGGGGCGCGATAAGCGTGGCCAGCAGCGCGATGATGGTGACGACGACGATGATCTCCAGCAGCGTGAAGCCGCGGCGGGCGGACGAGCGAAACGCCGAAACGCCGAAACGTCGATACGAAGAAACAGGGCCAATCTGATGCGGAGACTTTTTCATTGGGTGATCCCTTGGCGACGGGCCGAACCTGACTCAGACAGAACTGTGTTGCGAATTTGTTCGTTTCGACGTTTCGACGTTTGAGAGTTTCCTACTTCACCATCGACTGCAATTCCAGGAGCGGCAGCAGAATGGCCGCAAGCACGAATCCGCCGAAGGTCGCCATCACCACCAGCAGCAGCGGCGGCAGGGCCTTGGTGAACATCTTGACCGAAGTCGCGACCTGACGATCGAACGCCGAGGCCGCGTGCAGCAGCATGGTTTCGAGGCGACCGGAGCGTTCACCAAGGTTGACGACCTGGACAAGCAGCGGGGGAAACAGGCCGCTGCGCTCGAGCGGGTCCGCAAGGCTCTTGCCGCTGGTCACCTGGTCCTGCACCTGGTCGACGGCCTGCATCAGCGCCGCGTTGGCCAGGGTGTTCCGGGTGATGCGCAGCGCGTCGAGGATCGGCAAACCGGCGGCGATCAGCGTGCCCAGCGTCCGCGTGAAGCGCGCCACGGCGACATCGCGCAAGAGCTTGCCCAGCAGCGGCGATTTGAGCTTGAGCAGATCAAATCGATAGCGGTTGACGGGCACCGCGATCCACATGCGCCACAGGACCACCACGCCGATGATCGCGATCAGCACCCACAGCCAATACCCTTGCAGAAATGACGCGATGTTCATCAGCACGCGCGTCGGCCAGGGAACCTTGAACCCGGCCTCGCCCATAAGCGGCCCGATCAGTCGCGGCACGAGCACGGTGATCAACACCGTGGCGCTGGCGGCAATCAGCACGGCGATGATGGCGGGATAAAATGTCGCACCCATCACTTCGCGTCGAAGTTCGACAGACCGTTCCAGCAGATCGGCGAGCTGGTGCAGCACTTCGCTCATCTTGCCCGAGGCGTCGGCGGCGCGGAGCATGCCCACGATCATGTCGTCAAAGGGCGGGCCGTAGTCGCGGGCGGCTGCATGAATGGCTTCGCCGGCCTCGACGCGATCAATGAGATGATCAAGGATGACCGGCATCGCTGCGCCATGCGCCTGTTTGCGCACCGTCTTCAGCGCCTGCATCATGGGCAGGCCGGCTTCCAGCGCGGTGGCGAGTTCACGGATGAGGTTGGCCATTTCGGCGCGGCCAAGCGAAGGCTTGCCGCCGCGCGACAACCGCGCCAGAAGCGGCGAGGAAGTCGTCTTGCCTGCCGCCGCGCCTGGCGTATGACGCACAACCGGCTTGGCGGCGGATTTCGCATCGCCGTCGGATTGCTCGATCGCCGTCGCCGTCTCGCCCCGACCAAGCAGCTGGCGGATGGCGTCGCCGCGATCATTGGCGGTGAGCACCCCGCTGCGGCTTTGGCCGCCCTGCGTCAGGCTTTGATACGTGAACGTGGGCATCGATGGTTCAACGCCTTAATCCTCGGCGTCTTGCGTGGCGCGAAGCACTTCCTCGATGGTGGTGACGCCCTCCACGGCACGCTCGACGCCATCCTCGCGCATCGTGCGATAGGTCTCGCTGGCAAGCGCGGCAAGGCTGGCCGCCGACTTGTTCTCGGCGATCGCGCGGCGCAGCGCTGAATTGACCACGAGCAGTTCGAAGTATCCCACGCGACCGCGATAACCCGAGCCGTTGCACTCATCGCACTGGCCTTTCGGACCCTGGCCCGTGCCGCGCCACGCCCTGCCCTTGAACAGCGCCAATTCCTCGGGCTGCAGGCGATGAGAGATGTCCTCGGGCATGGGAATCGGCTGGCGGCACTGCATGCAAATGCGGCGGCCCAGACGCTGTGCCAGCACGCCCTCAAGCACGGAAGCGACCAAATACGGTTCCGCGCCCATGTCAATCAATCGGCCAATACTGCTCACCGCGTCATTGGTGTGCAGCGTGCTGAAGATCAGGTGGCCGGTGAGCGCGGTGCGGATGGCGATGTCGGCGGTCTCGCGGTCGCGGATTTCGCCGACGAAGATGATGTCGGGGTCCTGACGCAGAATATGCCTCAATCCGGTGGCGAAGGTGAGGCCGCGTTTGGGGTTGACGGGAATCTGGTTGATGCCCGCGAGTTCGTACTCGACGGGATCTTCAATGGTGATGATCTTCTTGCGCGGGTCGTACAACTTGCTCAGCGATGCGTACAGCGTGGTGGTCTTGCCCGAACCGGTCGGGCCGGTGACGAGCACCA
>CAZCGB010000115.1:0-7642 GCA_964498045.1 uncultured Isosphaeraceae bacterium | reverse complement strand
CGTGCTCATCGTGATCGGCAACTGGGGGACGTGCATGGGCGACCCATGCGTCGGCGACCTCGCGCCGGGCGGGCCGTGCTTCGCCGTCGGCGACGGCGTGGTGGGCGTGAGCGACCTCTTGACGGTCATCGCCAACTACGGCCGCTGCGAAGAAAGCCTCTGGAACACCATGAACGGCCCGAGCGCAGAGCAGTGTCTGGATTGCGTCGAAGCCGCGGCGGAACTCGACCTCAGCGACGAGGAGTGGATCGACTTCATGATCGAGTGCCTGTCGGGCGAATGATCGCCGTGTCTTGACGCAATTGGAAGTTTGTTGATCGGAAAACCCCGGCGAGCGTGCTGATGCGCATGAAAATCTGCATGTGCGCGAATCGGCGCATCGCCGGCGGTTGTCCGAAATGACTCCGCGACGCATCCCAAATACATTTCCATGATGCTCCCGATCGGCGAACAATCCCAATCGCTTGAGACCCCGAAGCGCCTGACATCGCTGCAGGTCATCGGCGTCGCGCTCATCAGCGGCGTGGTGATGTTCGCGCTGATCGCATGGATGGAAGCGCCCGCAGGGTCAACGCCCGGCAACGTCATCATGATCCTTCGCTACGCGTGGGGCGTCTTGGCCGTCTCGGAACTGCCGATGATGTTCATCCTGCGCCAGGCCATGCACGGCCGCGCGGCCCTGCTTCGCCGCCACGCGCCGAAGGACGGAGAGCATTCGACGATCGATGCAGCCGTGTTCGCGATCTTCCGCGGCTGGAGCATCATCGCGCTGGCGATCCCCGAGAGTCTCGCGCTCTTCGGCTGCGTCATCATGCTGCTTTCGGGTCAGCCGCTCGACGGCTGGCTGGTCGTCGCGCCGGTCGTCGCGATGCTCGCGGTGTTTCCCACCTCCAGCCGCTGGGAGACGTTCGATCGATTGACCCGCGAACGCAGTGCTGCGTCCCTCTGATGTCCGTTGCGTTCGATGTGCGGCGTGGATTCGGCCGCCATACGATGTGTACCCATGGCCTTCGTCGTCGTCCTCGTCATCGCGCTGGTGGGCGGCGTGATCTACGCAGCCATCGTGCTTTTGGAAGTGCCCGGCCTCGCCGATGAGCGCCTGGGCCGTCTCGAACCGCTGCCGCAGGAGTTGAACAGGTGGATCGCCGATCGTGAAAGCGACGCGGGAAGGGCGGCGCTCGAACGAGGCCAAGTCCGTGAGACGCGCATCTGGAAAGACCCCAACGGAGGATTCCTCGGGAGAGAGCGTCTCTGGCGGCAGGCCCGATGCCGCAACATCACGACGGATGAGGTCGAGGGCGTTGAGCCCGATGAACGATTCCGCCGCAGGCGCGTCAAGCGCTGATTTTCAGTTGTTCAACCCGCGAAGTCGCTGCGCTTGAGCAGTTCGAAGTCGTAGAGGCTCGTGACCTCCGCTGCGCCGGCGTTGGCCATGTTGTTGAAGCGGTCGATGATCGGCTGCGGATTCTTCAGGGCGAGTTCGCCCAGCAGTTTGAACTTGTGCGCGAGGATGTCCTTGAGATCGGCGGTGGTGTTGCGCGCGTGACCAGCGGGGTACATGATCAGGCCGGTGTCGTGCTTGGCGCCGTCGGCTGTGGTGATGACCAGTGAAGTCGGAATGCCGTCGGGGTAGCGACGGTCGTAGTCCGGACCGCCGTGCTCGAAAGCGATCTTTTTCATCAAACTTCGCGTGAGCGGGTTGAACACCGCGCGCTCGTCCTCGGCATAGTCGTAGGGCGAAAGCATGAGCGCCTTCCACGTGCCGTCGTGCGCGCCGCCGTCAGCCGGGACTTTTCCGTTCCTCGCCTGCATTTCCAAGGCTTTGCGCAGCAGCGTGGCGACGATGTACGCCATCGAGTGATCCGCCGACTGGCGCGACTTCGGGTCCATCTTCATCGGGTTGCCGATGATGCCGAACGCCGGTTCGTAGGCGAGGATGCGGATCTCCCTGATCGCGCCGCCGTCCGTCTTGGACAGCAATTGCGGATGTTGAGCGACGAGGTCGATGATGCCCTGCAAAGCGCCTGCCGACTGATGTTCGTACAAGCCGAGTTTGAAGTGCATGCCCATCACGGCGAAGTCGTCGCCTGAATGGGAAAGCGCGAGATCGAACGGCGAGTCGCCTGACTCCTTCCAGCGTTCCTTGCCCTGTGTGGTGGGCTCGAAGAATCGGAAGATGGCTTCGGGATTGCGGAAGATGTCCTTGGGGCCGATGAAGCCGCGCATGGCGCGCTGCATCGAGAGGACCGCCGCCTCGGTCGAGATCGCGGCTGAAGCGCCCTTGGAATCGGAGAGTTGTTTGCCCGCCCGGATCGCGCGCCAGGGGATGTAGTGCGCGACGAGCATGCCGATGGCGGATTCGATCTGCTCGGGCGTCGCGCCAAGCATTGCGCCGTACGTCGCGGCCGAGCCGATCGCGCCGTGCACCACGTGATCGATCTTGTAGGTCTTCAGGCTGAAGACTTCGGCCAGCCGGCCACGGATCTCGTCGAGCAGGATCATGCCGCGCAGCGCGAACGCGCCGTCCTTGCCCGCAAGCTGCGCCGCGGCGACGGCGACGGGATAGAAGTCGTTGTGCCCGAACTCGCCTGCGACGTGGTTGAACTTGGGGTTGAACCCGAAGTTGGTGCCGTTGGAATCCCACTCGCGCACAGCCGCGCTGTTGGCGACGATGGCCTTCTCCGGCGCGACGAGCGTCTTCGAACCAAACACAGGCACGCCGCCCGAAGATCGCGGGTATTCGCTTGCCTCTTCACGCAAGATGCGCGGTGCGTTGGTATTGAGCGCGATGGCCGACAGCCCGCAGAGCACGCTGTCGGTGTGGAACATGAGCGTGCGTTCCAGCACCGACGCCGCCGGCTTGCCGATTTTCCCGCTCATAAAATCGACGGCGAACCGGCCGATGCCCAGGGCCTGATTGGTGTCGCGCCCAAGCAGTGTGGCGGTGGCCGGATCGACCTTGATCTTGGTGGCGGCTGGTTTGGCGGAAGTGGTCATCGAGGCGGCTGCAGTCATCGGAAGTCCCCTGAAATCAACGGGTTGGCCATCCGGCATCGCGCAAGTCCACGATCCCGTAGGCAGGGGCGGACATGATACAAAATCGCGGAAAAACCCGCTTGACACGCATCCATCTACCTGCGACGATGTATTGATTGATCGTTCAACTCAAACTTGGTTGAATGTTCAACTCAGTGTTCCGCAAGCCTCATGAAAATCAAGCCTGACAACACGCGAGACCGCCTGATCGATGTCGCAATGGAGCTGTTCCACAGCCAGGGCTATCAGGCCACGGGCGTCGCGCAGATCCTCAAGAAGGCCGGCGTCAACTCCGGCAGCCTGTACTACTTCTTCCCCACCAAGGAAGACCTGCTTCTGGCGGTGCTCGACAAGTACAAGCTCATGCTCCACCCGATGCTGCTCGAACCCATTTGGAGCAGGATCGACGACCCGATCGAAAAGATCTTCGGCCTGCTCGACGGCTACCGACGCCTGCTCATGGCCAGCGAGTGCGACTACGGCTGCCCCATCGGCAACCTCGCGCTGGAGGTCGGACACTCGCATGCGAAGGCCCGGCAACTGCTCGCTGACAATTTCAAGGGCTGGCGCGATGCGGTCAAGGGTTGCCTCGATCAAGCCGGCGATCGGCTGCCCGCGGAACTTGATCGAGATCAACTCGCATCATTCGTACTCACCGTCATGGAAGGCGGCGTGATGCAGGCCCGCACCGAGCGCAGCCTGAAACCGTTTGATGATGCCGTGACGCAGCTGCGCGATTACTTCGACCGCCTCATGGCTGACGGAACCCACTGGGGGACGCCTCCAAATCTGACCACGGAGATCACGGAGGACACGGAGGAAGAACGAACGAGTTCCAGCACAGATCGATTACGCGGATAACTTCACCAGCATGATGATGCGCCGCCCATTGTCGTCTCCGTGAACTCCGCGATCTCCGTGGTGACCACTTCGTCGTTCATCAGAAAGGCAACGCCCATGCCCACCATCAACTTCTCTGAGATCAACTGGCTCGCTGTGCTCGTCGCAGGTTTCGCCGCGTTCATGGTCGGCGGCGCGTGGTACGCCGGACTCTTCGGCAAACCCTGGCAAGCAGCCCACGGCTTCAGCGAGGAGGACATCTCCAAGGCCAAGGCCCAGATGAATCCGGCCGGATTCTTCGGCGGCATGATCCTCTGCTACCTCATCGTCTCGCTCGGCCTGGCGATCATGCTGCAATGGTGCGGCGTCGTCACGCTCGCAGGCGGCGCGGCCGTGGGAGCGGTGGTGGGGGCGATCATCGTCGCGCCCGTCGTGTTCACGAATCACCTGCCGTCAATGGTGAAGCTGCCGGGCTTTCTGATCGACGCGTCATGTTCGATGGTCTATTGCGCGTTGATGGGCGCGATCCTCGGCGCGTGGCGCTGAGGACGTTCACCACAGAGATCACCAAGACCACAGAGAGCGCGAAAGGAATGAGCATGCCCATGCGTCAAAAAAGTCTGAGAATTGGAGAGTTCGCGCTGATCGCCCTTGCGGCGACGATGGGGCTTGCCGCGTCGCGTCAGGAAGCGAAACCGGCGCCAAGAGCCACTGGCGATTCAATTCGCAACTACTCGAAGATCGAGGTCGACACGGTCGTCGCCGCGCCGCTTGCCGACGCGTGGCACTGCTGGAGCACGACCGAAGGCTCGCAGTCGTTCTTCGCGCCACACACCGAGATTGACGCCCGTCCCGGCGGGCCGTTCGAGATCTGGTTCAATCCCACAGGCAAGCCAGGCGAGCGCGGCGCGGAGGATTTGAATGTCCTCAGCGTCCTGCCCGGCGAGATGATTTCGTTCGAGTGGAACGCGCCGCCGAAGTTCGCGCACGCCCGGCCGCAGAAGACCTGGGTCGTCGTCACCTTCACGCCTGTGGATGACCAGCACACGCGCGTGCGGCTGGTGCATCTGGGCTGGGACGAGATGAAGGCGAAGAACCCCGACCACGTCAAAGAGTGGGACGACGTGAAGGCGTACTTCGAGACAGCCTGGCCGATGGTCTTGGGCTGGATGAAGACGCGCTTCGAGAAGGGGCCGCGCTGGGACGCCCAGGGCGACTCGCTGTGGCAGGAATGACACGTCAACGCCGCCGCTCGCGGCGAAATTTGCGCGCATAGGCCGCTTCAGAATGAATCAAATGAAAACCGTCCCTCAATCCATTTTCGCTTGCATCGTGGCCTTCGCGGCCGCCCGCGCCGTCCATGCCGACCGTTCGTTGCACTGCGAGGCCGTGATCAACGCGCCCGTCGCCGACGTGTGGGAAGCGTTCACCACCGGCAAGGGCTTTGAGTCGTGGGCGGTCGCGCACGCCGAGATCGACCTTCGCATCGGCGGGGAGATGCGCACGCATTACGATCCCAAGGGCGTCTTGGGCGACAAGAACTCGATCGTCAATCAGATTCTCGCCTTCGAGCCGCAGCGCATGCTGACGATCCGCAACATCAAGGCTCCCGAAGGCCTGCCGCATGCGGACCTGTTTCAGAAGACCTGGACGGTGATCAACTTCGAGCCGGTGGACGATCTGCGCGACCGCACGCGCGTGCGCGTCGCCGGCCTGGGCTGGGGCGAAGGGCCGGAATGGGACGGGCTCTACGGCTTCTTCAAGACCGGCAACCAGCAGACGCTGGATGAACTCAAGAAGAAGTTCGAGCCGAACGCAACGACCAACGATCCCGCGCGCGTGATGACGCTGCTGGGCAAACTCGCGGGCGGCGAATGGATTCACGAAGGCACGCCTCCCGGCGCGCCGGAGGGAACCACCTTCCGCGTGCGCAACGTCTGCGAATACGGACCCGACGGGAAGAGCCTCGCGATGCGCGGCTGGCTTGGCGATTCCAGCGGCATGATGCCGCACAGCGCATGTCTGGTCTGGCTGCAACCTGCCGAGTCAGGAAGCGGAGGGGCCGGAGATGTGCGCTTCCGCAACATTGATGAGGACGGCAGCGTGGTCGCAGGCTCGATCCGGCTCATCGACGCCGAAAGCGTCGAGTGGGACTGGGTGCGCACGGGCCCCGATGGCGCGAAATCGCGCTATCGCGTGACCATGAGCTTCGTCGCTGACGGCAAGTACGCGATGAAGATCGACCGAATCGCCGATGACGGCGCGATCACCCCAATGGTCCAGGCCGAATTCACGCATGTGGACCACGCGCCGCCGGAGTATCTGAAGTTGCGCAGCAAGTGAGGTGATGTCCAGGCGACAATCGGAAGGCGCTTGTGCTGCAACCGCCTCGCGCAGCGGTCGTACAAACCACGCCGCCAATGCTCAGGAACCCGGCGGCAGGAGGCGCTCATGCGCAAAGTCATCTCGCGTCGTGGATTCATCGAATTCGGCGCCGCCGCGACAGCCGCCGCCATCAGCATGCCGGTGTTCGCGCGGCAACAACCTGCGCCCACCGCATCTCCCGCGCCACCCGCAGACTCTCCCGCCAAGTTCGAGAAGCCACCCGCACTCAAATCCGAGGATGTGCAGGCCGTCGTCGGGGCGGCTCATCGCGACATCGACAAGGTGCGCGAACTGCTCGATGCGCAGCCTTCGCTGGTGAACGCCACCTGGGACTGGGGCAGCGGCGACTTCGAGACGCCGCTGGGCGCGGCCGGGCACACCGGCCAGGTGGAGATCGCTGAACTCGTGCTGTCGCGCGGGGCCCGAATCGAATTGCACTGCGCGGCGATGCTCGGCTGGCTCGATGTGATCAAGGCGGCGGTGGCGGCTCGCCCCGGCGCGGAGAACATCCTCGGCCCGCACGCGATTCCCATGCACTCGCACGCGCGGGCCGGCGAAGATCGCGCGAAGGACGTCCTTGCGTATCTCGAATCGCTCAACTGCCTGCGCGACCTCCCGACGGAAGAGTCGCAACGGCTCGCGCTCGCCGGACGCTACCACTTCGCCGGCAGCGACGAGGTGCTGACCGTGTTCGTCGCCAATCGCCGCCTGCTGCTTCAGCCGCCGGGTCGCCGACCGTGGTACTTGCTGCACCAGGGCGACGGGGTGTTCCGCCCGGCTGATTCGCTGGGCGTGAAACTCTCGTTCGACATGAGCGCCGAAGGATCGCAGGTGAAGGCCATGTTGATTGACGAAGGCGACGATCAGGCCACGGCCGAGCGGATCGAGTAGTCGGCTGCTTCGCGCATCCGATCGCAAGCCGTGTCAATGGTTGCGGGTTACCATGCGTTTCACATGGAGGCCCTCGCAGCATGACCGAACTCATCGCCGGCAACGCCATCATCGGCCAGTCAGGCGGACCAACAGCCGTGATCAACCAGTCGCTGGTCGGCTGCATCGAAGGGCTGCGCTTCGGCTTGCACGCGTCCGGCCACGTCAAGCGGATCTTCGGCATGCGGCATGGAGTGAAGGGACTCACTCGACCTGAAGGCGCGGACCTGATCGAACTCACAGGCATGCATCAAGACGTGCTTGACCGTCTCGCGGTGACGCCCTCCGCCTGCCTGGGCTCGACCCGCGACAAGCCCGACGCCGCGTATTGCGAACGCATCCTCGACGCGTGCAGACAGCACGATGTCCGGTACTTCTTCTACATCGGCGGCAACGATTCCTCCGACACCTGCCGCATCGTGAGCGAGATGGCGGCTGCATCGACGTTCGA
>CAZCGB010000114.1:0-7658 GCA_964498045.1 uncultured Isosphaeraceae bacterium | reverse complement strand
TGCTCGATCTGTTCGAGCATGGCGCGCACGTGGTGCTGCTGGCGCACCGCGTCGCCGGTGGAGCGCAGAAGCAGCTTCGCCATGCCCGCAAGGTTGCAGCGTGTCATCGCCGCCGCCAATTGCAGAAGCAAAGGCAGGTCGCCGCCGCGCGCCAGTTGCGCCATCGCGCGCTCCAGCACCGGCTCTGGATCGCTCGCGTTCAGATCCGCGATGATCTTTGCGTGTGGCGAAACGGAATGAGGTGCGGCAATCGGCATGATCAATGTTGATCGATCCACCGATCATCGACAGACTCTCCCCAATCGCTGCAAATCCCCTCCATGCAGCAATCCTTGTTACCGCGTACGCTCAAGCACGAGCAAACCATCCACCAGGCATTTTGCAAGAAATCGCCTGTCGGGAAGCACATGTTCGACTACGGCTCCCATCACCGAATGTATGGCCGGGCAGACGTCGTGAAACGCGAGCGCGCCGCCGACGGCCACCAGCGGCGCGTAGCTGCGGAAGTCGCGGACGACAGCTTCGGCTGAGTGCAGGCCGTCAATGAACACCAGGCCGCTCGCATCCTGCAACTCACGAAGCTCGGCGACGGCAAGGTCACTGGTTTTGACGATCTGTCGCAGTCGTTCGCCGTAGCCTTCTCGCTGCATGACAAAACGCATGATGTCCCGGGTGGCGCTGTCGGGATCGATGGAGATGAGCGGAGATGAATGCGGCGCATCACTTGTGGCGGCAGCCATATGTAACATGCTGCCACCAAGTGCGGAACCAATCTCGATGATGGGTCGACTGTGCGCATAGTGAGAGGCGACGACGCCGAGAGCGACGCGTTGTGCCGGCGTCTGCATCGTCGCGACAATCTCTCGGACATCGATGTGAGCCTTCAGGAGGCGCTCGAATGCGGTCGCTCCAAGATCGATTTCATGCTGAGACGGAAATACGGCTTGCGTTGCCTCCGGCCAGATGTCGAGGCAGAGTTGTCGCGCCGCGAAAAACCCAAGGGCGGCACGGGGCGAGAGCGAGATGAACGCCTGCTCCAATCCTTGAAAGCTTGACTGCGCCAAGCCGTCGCCGTGCCATTTTTCCTGCAGGCTCACTGCCTCGGCGGCAAGCGATTGAGTCTGTCCGCTTTGCAGGTGCGGCATGGACACCTCCGCGAGCTTTCGACGGTCAATTCGCACAATGTGCGCTGTCAGCATCGGCTTCAGCATTGAATCTGACGGAGCGAGCTCACGATTGCAGCCTTGCAACAGCAGCGCGCGGCTGGCAGCCTGGTCGAATCTGAATTCCGAATCGCTTCGCGCCCAATGCTGGTGGCCACTCTGCGGCTGCGCGTTGTCAAGGGTCGCCACACCAACTTCCCGGGCACGACTGATGATTGCTGTGATGCGCGCATACGCAGACTGCGGCGTGGCGATGACGGCCTCCACGTTTCGAATGAGGCCGCGCTCGTCGACCGGCGTCAGTCCGTCGGTCACTGCATTGCGGACGCTGTCGGCATTGGAATCCCAAACATACATTCGATCGATTGGCGTTTGGAATTCGTCATGAAGGCACGCGGCGATGCGCTTTCCCTGCTGACCGTAGCCCAGGAGGGCAATTCGGGGACTTTCTGGAAGCGCCGACAGAAACGTGGCAAGCCGCGATCGAAGGCCTGAAGTCGTCGCCTCATTCGACAAGCCGCTTGTCAGGATGAAGTGCTCTCCTTCGACGGCTCCCTGAAGACGCAATGCTTCGATTGCCGGATTCCTCGGCGTGGTGAACACGAAGCACACGCCCTTGATCGGGCGAACATCCCCTACCGGCCATGTCGGCAGCGTGGAGCCGCTCGTTCGCGCGAAGTCGTTCTCGGCGGAGAGTGTGCGATCCGCCAACACGAACTTCCGCTGGATGCGGGCGGTGCATTCGCCCGCAAGGACTTCCATGATGGCCCGCGTTCCGCTGAAGACGGCGATGGCGAAACCGCCTGCGCAAAGGCTGTGGTCCAGCCCGATTTCCGTTGGTGAATGATCAGCCTGGTTGGCTGCATGGTTCGCATCGGGCGCGGTTCGCGCAGGAGCGCGATCGCCCGCTCTCTTCGATGATTTGGATCTGGTTCTCGTGCTGTTCATGCCGATTCCGCCAGATCCCGCATCGGAGAATTGAGTATCGGCAGCCGAATGCTGTTTCGCCGCGGAATCTGCTCCTGCAGCATCTGCCCAGCCAATTGCGTGAGCGCGTCGCGCAACGGCGGATGACTGACGTTCGTGTAGAGCGCATGTGCGCCGATCGCCGTGCATGTCGAACATGTCGCATGCTTGTATCGTCGCCGCTGCAACTCGCCCCAATCCAAGTCGAGGTAGTCGCCGATCACATTGGACGTCGAATCAAACGTCGCGCAACAAAGCGTCGCCCGGCCGCGATGGTCGAGAACCAGCTGCTCGATCAGCTCGCACTTCATGCTGCAGCCGCCATGCTGCTGCACGAGCGACAGCGCCGCATGAGCCGGCGGGACGATCTGCTCGTCGGCAAGAATGCGATCAGGTTCGCCAAGCGAGCCGTCGGCATAGGCGAGGAGCTTCTCCAGCGGCATGAGAAACGCCCAATCCGACAGGAACTCAAAACCGAGTTCGCGTGAAAACACCTCCATCGCGGCCCGCTCATGCAGGTTATGGCGGTACTGATGGAAGTACACGTGGATGCGCGTGCGAGAGCCTGTCGCACGCTTCGCCTCCGCGAGGCGAATCATGTTGGCTTTCACTTTTTCAATCTTGCCGCCGCGATGGCCAATCGCATAGACAGCCTGGGTGAAGCCGGAAAGCGAAATGCGAAAGGTCTTGATGCCGCTGGCAAGGATGCCTTCGGCATCATTCATGTGATTCAGATTCGACGACAGATGAACGTGGAACCCCGCATCGACTGCAACTTGGCAGAACAGAGCCAGTCTCGGATGCAAGAGCGGTTCAGTCCAGTTATAGAAATGCAACTGGCGGCACGCGAAATCGGATTGCAGTTTTCGAAGGATTGAGTTGAAGAGCGTTTCGTCGATGAACCCTGCAGAATCGGCCGGCCGCATGTTTCCCATCGGGCAAGATGGGCACTTGAGATTGCACGACCCAACCAGGTCCCACAGAATCAAGGTGGGCTCGGGGCGCGGTTTGACAGTCTGCGTCGCCTGCGGCACCATTCCAACATCGACGTTCAAGCCTGACCTGCTTGAACGAGGCAATTCCGATGTCTTGAGTGCCCGCCGCCTGCACCTCTTGCAGCTGGCCCGATGACACGTTGAGGTCGTTGGTACGGTGCCTTGGACACGGAGGTCTGCCATTCCGCATGCGAACGTTCGCAAACAAAGCCGGTCATTTCTTCTTTCGTCATCGCGGGTGGCTCTTTCCCTGCGTCTTGATTAGCACCCTGGCGGCGTTTCCCCCGCGGAGTTTCGGCGACCAAACAGGCTGTTGGATGATGCTTGCCGGTGTGGCGATGCTGGTCTTCGGACAGGGATTGCGCATCGTCACCATCGGACTCGACTACATCAAGCGTGGCGGAAAGGACGGACAGATCTGGGCGGACCGTTTGGTCAGCGGCGGAATTTATGCTCATTGCCGCAACCCCATGTACGTCGGCAACATCGCCATTTCCCTTGGTTGCCTGACAATGTCCGGGAATGTCCTTGCATTGGCGATTGGCGGCACATTCTTCCTGGCTGCCTATTCGGCCATCACCTTCTCGGAGGAGAATTTCCTGCGAGGCAAGTTCGGAGCTGAGTTTGACCGGTACTGCCAGCGTTCGCCGCGTTGGATCCCCTCGCCACGACACATGCTTGGGTTGCTTCGCACGATCCGCTCATATCGATTCGATTGGCCGGCGGTGATCGTCAAGGAATATGGCACGATCTTCGTCAGTGCAGCTCTCGCGCTTGGCGTGCTGGCATGGAAAGCGCAGCGCACGGGCGAACTTGATCAGTACTGGATTCCGATCGCCGTCGGCATGGCGATGATCGTCGCTTTCTGGTGTTTCGCCCGGTTCATGAAGAAGGGCAAAGGGCTCAAGCCTCGAGGCACGACGTTGACAGAGGCGGGGTTGGAACAGCATCGACGCAGCATCGACGCGATTGATGCCCGACTCCTTGCACTCTTCAATCGTCGAGCGCACGAAGTGTCGTCCATCTTCGAAATCAAGCGGGCGCTCAATTTGCCTCGATTCAACGAGGCTCGCACCGAACGGATCTTCGCAAGGCTGCGGGCCTTGAATGATGGGCCATTGACCGACGAACAAGTGCAGCGGATTTTCGACGGCGTCCTGCGTTATTTCGCGTTCGAGCATGATCGGGTGTTGTCGCCGCCCCTGGAAACTGAGTCGGTTGAAACGCCGCAAATCTCTGTGAATGGAGTCGGATTCGTGACAACGATGGCGGGAGCCTCCCAGGAGTCGTGAATACATGACAGTCAAGGACACCGTGTTCCGTGGCGGCGCGAAAATCGTCGATTTCAGCTTCGATGCCAAAGTGTCGCTCGCGTTCGACGACATGGTTTCGCGGAGCGTGCCGTTTTACGCTGAAACGCAGCGGCTGCAGACGGAAATGGCTGTGCAATTCCTGCCTGACGCGGATTGCCTGGTCGTCGATCTGGGCTGCTCGACCGGCACGACGCTGGATCTGATCGCGTCACATCCAATGTGCCCGCCCGGTGCGCGGTTTCTGGGCATCGACAACTCGCCGCACATGCTGGCCGAGGCCAGGGCGAAACTTGCGCCGCACATCGAGTCCGGCCGGGCCACGCTGCTTGAAGCGGACGCAAATGCCGTGGAGATTCCACCGTGCAATGTGGTGCTGATGAACTGGACGCTGCAATTCATCCGCCCGTTGTATCGCGAAGCGGTTGTTCGCCGAATCAGCGACGCACTCGCGCCCGGCGGCGCGCTGTTTCTCTCCGAGAAGATCCTGGTCTCCGACTCTTCGCTCAATCGCCTCTACATCGACCTGTATCTGCAATACAAGCGCACGCAGGGGTACAGCGACGAGGAGATTCGGCGCAAGCGAGAGGCGCTGGAAAACGTATTGGTCCCCTACCGCATCGATGAAAATCGAGCGCTGCTTGGGCGCAGCGGCTTCTCCACCGTGGACGAGTACTTCCGCTGGTGCAATTTCGTGGGCATCGTGGCGATCAAAGGCCCTTCGCGCGAAGAGCGCGGCGGGCAATGACCGTTTCGCTCACGAACGGCGCAATTCCACGCTCTGCACGCCTTCAATGCCGTGGATCTCGCCCACGACGTTCGTGGCGACCTGTTGATTGCGCAGCGACACCGCGTACGACTTCTCAAATGCCGCACCCTGGCGAGCGGAAGACATCGCGAGCAGTCGGACACTTTCAAATGAGCGTGCGAACGACTCCTGCAGAATGCGGTCCTCCGAATGCGCGGCCCCGACGCGGACCGTAAGGATGTAGTCGTTCGATTCGGCCGTCGCGGTCGTCAATTTGCGTGGGCGAAACAGATGAGCGGCGATCGCGACGATGGGTATAGTCACGACGGGAATCAGCAGGTGTCCCGCACCGACGGCCAGGCCGACCGCCACAGCGAAGATCACGAACGCGGTGTCGCGTGTGTCTTCCACCACCGTTCGGAAGCGGACAATTGAAAGTGCGCCGACGATGCTGAACGCCCGCGCAACGTTGTCGCCGATCACTGCCGTCATCATCGCGATGAGGACGGTGAGTAGAACCAGCGTCGCCATCATCTCCAGTGATTGATTGCCGGGCTTGCCGTGCGAAAGGCGGTACACGCCCGCGACAACGCACCCGAGCGCGAAGGCGAAGAGCTGCCGCACGACCACCAGCGTGAGCGCCACGTCGACATCCGTGGCGAACGACTTTTGCAGCCAGTCAGGCACGCGCGGCCTCTCGAATCGACACCGATGAATCCCCAACTGCTCCCCACCTCTCCCGGCAGAGCCGATACTTGGACACGGACGTAGGGTTCAATCGGAAGTTGCGGACCAGATCCTTGAAAGGCAGCGGCAGCGCGCGCATGAATTTCAACTCGAGAATGACGGGCCGCAGGAGCAATTGAACGACATCGCCGGCAGGCGAAATCCGCCAGTCGTTGCACAGCGAGCCATGCACATCGCGATCGAGGGTCAATCGCAGGGGGCCTTCAGAGCACGATCCGACATGCGCGGTGCGTCGATACGTAACGAGCGCTGCGGGGCGCAGATTCTTCAAGCGCAGCCGTTGATGAAACCAATGTCCAGGCCAGCTCTCAAGAGACATTGGGTTGGCCAGCAGCGCGATCTCATCGCCCAAAACCTGCACACGACGCTTTGACACGCGGTCACCCCTCCTGGTCTTGCGTTCGAGGTACGCCCACGACGCCATGCCGTATCGCCGCGCGCGGAACTTGCGGCGGGCGAACTTCGGGGTGCGGTGATAGACGTCAAGCTCAGGCGTGTCGAAATACAGCGTCGTGGTGTGATACGCGCCGCCGAGCGATGCGTCGCCGTGCGGATCGATCGCAAGTTGTGACTGCGCCCATTCCTCGACTCGTCCTGCATGAAGTTCATCGAGCAGGAACTTCAGTTCAAACGCGGAACCGTCGCGATTGTTCATCCCGGCGAGCGATGGCGACGTCGGCGGATGGCCGTTGCTGCACTCGCTCACTGCCCGGACTCCCTGGTCCCAGTCGATGAATTCGCTGGCGAGGCGACTGGTCTCGTTGTTGCTTGCGTGTTCTCCTTGTAATTCAAAAGGAATCGACTTCGGCCCTCGGCAAAAACGCGAAGGCTTCGCGGCGGGCGGACGCCTTCGGCCGGAGGCGCCGGCGCTTCGTCGGAAGTGGCCTGCTGAAACGCGGCGAACGACGTCAATTTGCGAGTGTCCGCCCTGATCTCCTCTTCGAGAAGCGCCCGATACTGGGCGACGATCGGCCCGAGGTGTTCCCACGCCAACGATTCCGCGGCGATTGCTCGAACGTGTTCCAGATACTTCGCCCGAAGCCCGGGCACGGCGAGCAATCTGCTGCGCAACGGCTTGCGGGCGTCGTCCAAGCCGACCAGAGGATCAAGCTCGATGCCGGTCGGCCGCGCGTTGCCGCCGCGCGGCGGCTGTTGCCCGGGCTGCGTGTTGGCCGGAGGTTGTTGCCGATCTCGGGCCGCACCGTCGACTGCAGGTCCGCCTGCGCCTTGCCCGCCGCGATCGCGCGGCTGTCCCGGCCGCCCTCTACCGCCCGGTCCGCGTCCGCCGAACCCCGGGGCGTTGATGACCGTCACAAACGATTCGTTCATGTCGTGCGGGATCAGGTGGAACACGCCTTTGGGATCGCGATACAGGTTGTAGTCGCTTGAGCGGATCCAGTAGCCGTCGCAGTTCACCAGCGCGTTGTCGAGGGCAAGGAACCACAGCGCCCCGTCAATGTCGAGCATCGGCGTGAGCGCTTCCTCGAGTTGATCGATGGGCGTCTCTGTGAGCGTCCTGCAGAGTTCGACGAGCGCCTTCCAATCGTCAATGTCATCTGCGCTTTTGATCTGATAGTGCTGCTTGTACGGTTCGATGTCTTCGCCGATGTAGTCGAGCCCGGACTGGGCCATGGGCGAGCCCTTGACTTTCCATCTCGCGCCTTTGGTGGCGTGGTAGTTCGCTTCCAGAAAATCCTTGTTGAACTGTTCGAGATTGGCGTAGACGCCC
>CAZCGB010000113.1:0-7676 GCA_964498045.1 uncultured Isosphaeraceae bacterium | reverse complement strand
AGGCCCAGCGATGGCTCATCCAGCAGCAGGAGTTTGGGTTTCGTCAGCAGCGCGCGGGCGATGGCGAGCATCTGCTGCTCGCCTCCCGAGAGCGTGCCGGCCATCTGTCCGAGTCGCTCGCGGATGCGCGGGAACAACCCCAGCGCGCGTTCACGGTCCTTGGCGATCTCAGCGTGATCATGCCGCGCGTACGCGCCGAGTTCCAGGTTTTCCGCCACGGTCATGTTGGGGAAGATGCCGCGGCCTTCGGGCGCGTGGGCCATGCCCATGCGCACGATCTTGTGCGGCGGCATGCGCAGGATCGGCTCTCCCTGGTACGAAATACTGCCTTCCGCGGCGCGCACGACGCCGGAGATGGCGCGGAGCGTGGTGGTCTTTCCTGCGCCGTTGCAGCCGATGAGCGTGACGATTTCGCCGCGCTCGACGCGCAGGCTCACGCCATGCAGCGCTTCAATCGCTCCGTACCGGACGGTGAGATCCTTGACTTCAAGCATGTCGCGCTCGGGGAAGGCGAACCACAGAGGCACAGAGACACAGAGGACAACTTTCGACCAGATCCCAGCCCCGCACACACACGAAATACGTGACCGAATCGTAGCATCGAGCCATTCCTGACTCGTTCGCGATCCGCTTTCTTCTTTGTGCGTCTGTGCCTCTGTGATTCATGTGGCCCGTTTGGTTCTTCAGTGAGTCTCTTCCACGCCCAAATACGCCTGGATCACCAGCGGGTCCTTCTGCACGTGTTCCGGCGTGCCGACGCTGATGACCTGCCCGTGATCCAGCACGGTGATGACCTCACAGATGTCCATCACCAGTCCCATGTCGTGCTCGATGAGCAGGATGGTGACGTTGAACTCGGTGCGCAACCTCTGGATCAGCCTGCGGAGTTCCACCTTCTCCTGCGGATTCATGCCCGCGGCGGGTTCATCCAGCAGAAGCACCTTCGGCGTTGTCGCCAGCGCGCGGGCGATCTCCAGGCGGCGTTGATCGCCATAGGAAAGGTTGCGGGCCTGCTCATCCTCAAGATGCGCGAGGTCAAACAGCGCGAGGAACTCGCGCGCCCGCGCCGCCATCGCACGCTCTTCGCCCTTGGAATACGGCGAGCCAAGGATGCGTCCCACCATCGTCTGCCGCGAACGCACGTGGCAGGCGAGCATGATGTTGTCGAGCGCGGAGAGTTCGCCGAAGAGCCGGATGTTCTGAAATGTGCGCGCCATGCCGAGCGATGCAATCATCGACGGCCGCAATCCCGCGACCTCTTTCCCAGCGAGCGAAATCGAGCCGCGATCCGGCCAGTACACGCCCGTGAGCAGGTTAAAGACCGTGGTTTTTCCGGCGCCGTTAGGGCCGATCAGGCCTCGCAGCGACCCGTCGGGAAGATCGAGCGAGAAATCCTGCACGGCTTTGAGGCCGCCGAAACTCTTGTCGATGTGGGAGGCGCGCATGACGAACCCACCCGACGCCGCGGGCGATCTCAAAGGCATCTGTATGGTTGGAGCGCGTTCAGCCACTACGGCCCTTCTCGCGGCGAAATACGCTGCGCCACAGCGACTTGTCCCAGATCTCCTTCACGCCCAGCAATCCTTGGGGACGGAAGATCATGATCAAAATCAGCCCGAGCGCGAAAATGATCATGCGATAATTGGAAACGTCTATTCCATAGCGGACGCAAAGACGCAAGGCCGCTTCGACGACTAGTGTGGCGCCGGCTACGGCGAGCAGAGGCTTGAGTCGCCATCGACCCGTGATCGACTGCACGATCACGACCGCGACGAGTATCGCAAGTCCTGCCGGCCAAACCGGAGGCGGATCGCGCAAATACTCGGGAAGAAGCGTGACGAAGAGTGCGGCGAATGCCGCCCCGGATATCGAGCCCAACCCTCCAAGCACCACCATGATGATGATGTCAAAGGATTTCTGAAATCCAGCGGCCTGCGGCGTCAATCCGACGCCCAGCGTGTGAGCAAACAACCCGCCGGCCACGCCCGCGAAAAACGCCGAGATCACGAATGCCCAAACCTTGTAGCGCGTGGTGTTCACACCCATCGCCTCGCTGGCAATCTCATCCTCGCGGATCGAGAGGAACGCCCGGCCAAAGGTACTGAGTTTCAGTCGATATGCGATCAGCACGGTGATGCCGGCAACCAGATACACCCAGAAGAGACTTGTGTATGTGGGAAGCCCGGAAAAACCCAGCGCGCCGCCGGTACCGGAAATTGCGCTGCCGAAGGGCACCTCATTGACCGAAACGTAATTCGGAAGTGATTGCCCCTGCGACAGGTTCAGAACCATCTGCCCATTGAGTGGATTGCTCGCATCGTTCAAGCGCATCGGCGTGAGCACTGGCCCGGTGCGCGTGATCATCACCCGAACAATTTCGCCGAATCCGAGCGTGACGATGGCCAGGTAATCCCCTCTGAGTCGCAGCGATGGCAGGCCGACGACAAGGCCGAGCAATGCCGCCACGATGCCGCCGATGATCAGCGAGAAGAAGAACAAGGTGTCGCCACGCGTGAACCACGGCAAATCCTGCGGAGCGCGAATGGGCATGCCGGAGAGCGCGCCGCCTGCTGCATCGGGGCTGCCAAAGAGCCGCATAGAACCGTAATACGTCACGATGCCGGCGGCATATCCGCCAACAGCCATGAATCCGGCGTGACCCATCGAGAACTGGCCCGTGAAGCCGTTGACAATGGTAAGCGAAACCGCCAGTGCGATGTTGATTCCGATGTCAAGAATCAGTTTCGCCGAGTACGGCTGCAACTGGGGCTTGACATACGCCTGCAGCAGTGCGGAGAGAATGATGCAGGCGACAAATGGGCTGATGCCGCGCGCCATCGAGAGAATCGGGTTGGGCTCGAGGGCCTTCGCGAGCTTCTCAAATTGTTCATCGCGCACGGACATGATGATCGGAGTTCAGACCTTCTCCACCGTGGCTTTTCCAAGGATGCCGCCCGGCCGCACAAGCAGCACGAGAATCAGCGCGCTGAAGACGTACACATCCTGCATGCTGCTTGAGAGGTACGTCGATCCGAACTGTTCAAGCAGGCCGATGGCGAGCCCGCCGAGCATCGCGCCGCGCACATTGCCAATTCCGCCAACGACCGCCGCCACAAACGCCTTCAAACCCAGCAGCACCCAACTCGCGTCAGCGGTCTGGTTGATCTGCGCGTATTTGAGGGCCCAGAGAAATCCGCCTGCGGCAGCGAGGCTCGCACCAATGAGAAACGCAATGCTGATCGTGCGATCGACCGGGACGCCCATGAGCGCGGCGGTGGTTGGATTGTGGCTCACCGCACGCATGCCGCGCCCGAGCTTTGTGTGGAACACCAGGTAATCAAGAGCGAGCATCAGCGCAAGCGCCGTACCCATGCCCACCGCGTCGAGCAGGTTGAAGTTCACATGGGCGACGGTGAACAGCACGTTGTCGGGGAGGATCTGCGGAATGCGAGCCGGGCGGGTGCCGAACATCCACGGCAGTTGGCCGACGTTCTGCAGAAAGAGCGATACCCCGATCGCGGTGATGAGCACATTCAGGCGTGGTGCTCTCCGCAGCGGCTTGTACGCGAGTCGTTCGATGGCGAAACCGATCAGGCCGCACGAGGCCATTGCCGCAACTAGCACGAGCGCGCCAACCCACCACGCCAGGCCGACGGACTTCTCCAGAACCTTGGCCAGGGTGAGACTTATCCACGCGCCGAGAACAACAATGTCGCTGTGGGCGAAATTGATGAACTTCAGAATTCCGTACACCATCGTGTAACCGAGCGCGATCAGCGCGTAGAGGCTTCCGATCGCGATGCCGGCCTTCAGGGTTTGCAGGAAAACTTCCATGAGGTCAGCGAAGCAATCGCATCTCGACCAGAGCCGAAATCGCGGACGATATCACGCCGGAGTCATGGATTGATCTGCGCTCGGAAGACCCATTTGCCACCCTTTCGTTCGACGACGACGGCGGGCTTCACCGCATCGCGGTCTGCATTGAGCGTGATCTTGCCGGTCACTCCCGCGAAGTCCGAAGTTTGAGCGATCGCATCGCGCAACTTGGCACCGTCGGTCGTGCCTGCCCGCTCAATCGCTGCAAACAGCACCCGGGCGGCATCGTATCCCAGTGCGGCCAGGCCGTCAGGCGTAGCGCCGTTGTACCCCTTCTGATACTCGGCGACGAAGCGCGTGATCTCCGGCGATGGATTGTCCACCGCGTAGTGATTCGTATAGAAGCAGCCTTCAATCGCTTCGCCGGCGTTCTTGCCCAGTTCTTCGCTGTCCCAGCCGTCGCCGCCGAGCAGCGGCTGAGTCATGCCGAGCTTGCGAGCCTGCAGTGAGATTGTGGCGATGTCGCTGTAGTAGCCTGGAATGTAGATCGCATCCGGATTGCTTCCCTTGATGAGCGTGAGCTGCGCGTTGAAATCGGCGGCCCCCTTGGTGTAGGCCTCTTCCGCAACGATCTCGCCGCCCATGCCTTTGAATGCCTTCGCGAACTCATCCTTCAATCCAACCGAATACGCCGAAGATTGATCAAAGAGCAGTGCAGCTTTCTTCAATTTCAATTCATCGACCATGAATTTCGCGCCGGCCTGTCCCTGGAAGGGATCGAGGAAGCACACGCGGAAGATCATGTCACCCTTCTGCGTCACCGCAGGATTGGTGCTGCTTGGTGTAATCATGGGCACGCCGTACTGCTGGCAAACCGGCGCGCCTTGTAGAGAAACGCTGCTGGCCACTTCACCGAGGATGGCGACCGCGCCGTCCTTGGTGATGAGTTTGGTGACGACGGTGCCGGCCTTCTCTGGTTTGCCCTCGGTGTCGTCATGCACCATGCGCACCTTGCGCTTCTTGCCGCCGACATTCAGTCCGCCCGCATCATTGACTTCCTTGACAGCGAGTGCGATGCCGTTGTCAGTGGAAACGCCAAAGGTGGCCTCTGATCCGGTCAGCGACGCATAGTGACCGATGACGATCTCATCTCCGCTGGCTGAAGCGCCTCCGCCGCTTCCACCGCCCGTTGCCGATGACTTGTCCGCGGACTTGTCGCAGCCTGTCAGAGCGAGCGTGGCCATCAACCCCACGCCGCTGAGGGTCAGTGCGAAGAGCGAGGTGAATCGGGCAGTGAGGGAGGACCGGGTCATCGAAAAACTCCTGAATACTCTGAAGAAATCAGCGCGCAGCCAAATCCATCGGCCACGGCGAGACGGGTGTTGCAATGTATGGGCAGAGGCGGAAAAACGCCAGCGATTCGGCCTTCCTGTCCCGCCGATTCAATTGGGCACACCATCCTGTCCATTGAAGCCGCACGCATGGCATTCCGGTCGCTGGATTTCCTGATGATCCACTTCCTGCCGAAGTCATCAGGTCGCCCCGACCAGGCCGAATCGGGCCCGGACGCGACGTTCGATGGGCGCGAAGACGCCGCGGTCCGCCGCCATGCCGATCAGGATCATCAGCAGCATGATCGCGACGACTTGGGCAACGTCACCGAAGTCGCGACCAATGCTCAGCAGGAACCCCACGCCGCGGTTCTGGAGCGCGAAGATCAGTTCCGCGCCCATGAGCGACCGCCATGCGAACGAAAAACCCTGCCTCAGGCTGCTGGCAAGCGCAGGCAAGCTTGCGGGGAGCAGCACGTAGCGATAGAGCCGCCAGCCTTTTGAGCCGAGCATGAGTCCCGCGCGCTGGAAGATCGGCGGAATGGTCCGCATGCCGTCGCGCAGCGAGATCGCGATCGCGAACGCGCTGCCGAGGATGAGCACCATCAGAATCGCCGACTCGTGGTAGCCAAGCGTCAGAACCGCCAGTGGAACCCAGCACACACTCGGAAGCGTCTGCAACCCCAGAAACACCGGCCCCAGCAGTTGGTCGATGAACGACCAGCGCCACGTCGCCAGGCCGAGCAGCCCGCCGATGAACAGGCTCAATGCGAAACCGACGGCCAGTCGCACGCCGCTGACGAGAATGGCTTTCGGCAGAATGGCGTCACCTGTGCGTTCCTCACCGGTTGCGTTGGCGGCGCGCCAGGGCCAGCCGTCGCCGACATGATCGCCGAAGTGCGAGTGCCCGCCGAGCATCGAGATCGTTGAATCCAACACATGGCTGGGCGCGGGGAACACCCATGAGCGCCAGCCGAAGGTGCGATACGCACCCTCCCAGCAGGCGATGATCGCGAGCCACGTGATCCACACCGCGATGCGCCTACGCCAGGTCATCGTCGGCCTCCGCATGCAGGCGATTGACTTCGTCTTCAATCTCCTTGCGCACCAGGCCGACGAGGTCGCTGACCTCGCGGCTGTCGAAGTCGCGCGGGTGCGGCAAGTCCACGCGCACCTCACGACGCACGCGGCCGGGATTTGCGTGCAGCACGATGATGCGGTCGGCCAACCGCACGGCCTCGCCCACCGAGTGCGTGACGAACAGGATCGTCTTGTGCGTCTCCATCCACAATTCCTGCACCTGCACATGCAGCAAAGTGCGCGTCTGCGCGTCGAGCGCTGCGAAGGGCTCATCCATCAGCAGCACCGACGGATCCATCACCAATGCACGGGCGATGGAGATGCGCTGCCGCATCCCGCCGGAAAGCTCATGCACGAGTTTCCCGCCGGCGTGGGGCAGATGCACCAATCGCAATGCTTCCTGCACGCGGTGCGCGCGTTCGTCGCGCGACATGCCGAGCATCTTCAAGCCGAACGCGATGTTCTCGGCCGCCGTCAGCCAGGGGAATAAGCCGTGCTCCTGAAAGACCATCGTGCGATCCGGGCCCGGGCCGCGCACGTGCTTGCCGTCGATGAGCACTTCGCCACGATCGGGTGTGATCATGCCCGCGGCGAGATTGAGCAGCGTGCTCTTGCCGCAGCCGCTGGGGCCGACGACCACGACGAATTGTCCCGGCTCACACGACATCGTGATGTCTTCGATCGCCGCACGGTTCGAGTTGGCGAATCGCTTGCTGACGTGACGCAGCGAAAGCAGACCGCGCTCGGCGACCGCGCTGGATGATTCCGCGCCGCGCGGCAACGACCACGCGCCGCTGCGGCCGGCGGGATGATCGGAAGGATTTGGCGCGTTTGATGACATGTGAACGAATCTAGCAACGGAGGCAGGTACAAAAATGGGTGCCACGGTCCTTGTCCATCGCTACCGCTTCACTTGACGGCCTTCTTCAGAATCGTCGTGTCAATCAGCGACTTCAAGTCCGGCTTCGACTTCGAAAATCCCAGATCAAACGCCCACTGCGCCATCGTCTCGAACGTCGCCTGGCTGGGATCATTCGTGAACTTCACGCGCGAGATCGCCCGCTCCATGATCGCCGGATCGAGACCTTTTCCGGTGAGCGACTTCATCGCCTCGACAAGTTGCGCGACCTGCTGCGTGGGATTGGTCTGCAGGCGCATGGTCCATTGCACATGCACGCCGAGCATCTTCTCGACGATGTCTGCATGCTTCGCGAGGAACTCGGGATTGACGATGATGACGGTGAGCGTGAACTCGCCGCCCGGCCAGAGGTCCTTTTCCTCGGCGATGACCTTGCCGCCCGCTTCCGCCTCCAGCCGCGCGGCCCAGGGTTCGGGTGCCCACGCCGCGTCGATCTGGCCGCGCGACATCATGCCCGACTGCTCGGCGTTGGGCACCGGAAGCACGTTGTCGGCGTTCGCCTGCTTGAGTTCATGAATCAGATAATGCCT